>JAATGQ010000244.1 GCA_015654595.1 Chitinophagales bacterium
AATAAAGAACCAATCTGGCAGGAAGCTTGTAGTTTGCGTTACTATGTCCTACAGTAATGGTCTGGCTGGAGAAACAAGCCCTTATTTATTGCAGCATGCTCATAATCCCGTGGATTGGTATCCCTGGGGAGAGGAGGCTTTGCAGAAAGCCCGTACCGAAGACAAGCCTATCCTTGTCAGCATCGGGTATGCTGCCTGTCACTGGTGTCATGTGATGGAGCGGGAGAGCTTTGAGAATGAGGAGACGGCAAGGTTCATGAACGAGCATTTCGTCAACATCAAGATCGACCGGGAGGAAAGACCCGACCTTGACCATATATATATGGACGCCGTGCAGGCCATCACCGGCAGCGGCGGCTGGCCTTTAAACGTGTTTCTGACGCCGGAGGGGAAACCCTTTTATGGCGGTACTTACTATCCGCCGCGCCCGATCTATAACCGTCCTTCCTGGATGGATGTATTGTCGGGGATTGCGCAGTCTTTTCAGGAAAGAAGAGCAGAGATCGACCAGCAGGCCGATCAGCTGACGGTGCATGTGGCGAAGAGCGGTTCCTTTGGGATCGGCGTTTCGAAGGGCCAGGGCAAAACGGATGGAGAGGCGGCGACAGGGGGTAAAGGGGCTGCAGGGCAAGGCGATTCAACGGCTGCAGGGGGGTGGGCTTCCCTATTCCAGCCCGGGACGTTGAAGCAGATACGTGATAACCTGCTGGCTACGGCCGACAGGCTGCAGGGCGGTTTTGGACATGCGCCCAAGTTCCCGCAGACCTTTTCTATCCGGTTCCTGCTGCATTACTATCACTTTACAAAAGATCAGGAGGCGCTGGATCAGGCCTGTCTTAGCCTGGATAAAATGATTGCAGGCGGGATCTATGATCAGCTTGGCGGCGGATTTGCCCGGTATTCGACCGATAACGAATGGCTGGCGCCGCATTTTGAAAAAATGCTATATGATAATGCCCTGCTTATAATTGTATTGAGCGAAGCCTATCAGATCACTGGCCGGGGCAGGTACAAAGAAGTGATCGACCAGACCATTTCCTTTGTGGATAGAGAGTTGTGCAATGGGGAGGGAGGATATTACGCCGCTTTGGATGCGGACAGCGAAGGTATTGAGGGAAAATACTATGTATGGGATAAGACCGAGATCGATGTCTTGCTGGGGGAGGATGCGGCATTGTTTTGCCGGGCTTACGGCGTGACGGAAAATGGGAATTGGGAGGAGAAGAATATACTGACAGACACAGGTTTGACGTTTAATGAAGAAGAAAAAGCAAGGTTGAAAAGTGCGGCTTCGATCCTGCTTGAATATCGTGGGCGCAGGGTTAGGCCGGCATTGGATGATAAAATATTGTTGGGCTGGAATGCGTTGATGAATGGGGCGCTTTCCAAAGCATACGGCGCTTTGGGGGAGGAGCGGTACCGGGAGATGGCTGTAAAGAATATGGCTTTTCTGCGCGAACGTCTGAAGGGGAAAGGCATATATTATTATCATCATTCATATAAAGAGAAGGCGAGATTTCCTGCTTTTTTGGATGACTATGCTTTTCTGATCAATGCGTTGATCGGGCTGCAGGAGATCACTGGGGACGGAGGCTATCTGTTGGAGGCGAAAGCTATTCTGGAAGAGGTTTTGCAGCATTTCGGCGATGCAGAGCCGGGGTTGTTCTTTTACACACATGACGGGCAGTCGGACGTGATATTGCGGAAAAAAGAAATATATGATGGGGCGACGCCTTCCGGAAATTCGATGATGGCATTTAACCTGATGTATCTTTCCGTCCTTTTCGACCATTCCGAATGGGCGGAGCGGGCTGCGGCGACGGCGGAGGCCCTCAGCAAGGCGGTGGTGGCTTATCCCGGGTCTTTCGGAGTTTGGGCAACCCTGTTTCAGGCCTTTACGTATAGTGTTCCGGAGGTGGTTATTACCGGTTGGCAGCCAGAGGCGGCCAGGAAGGAGTTCCTGTCGAACATGGTTCCTTACCGGGTTTTCCAATCTGCACAACAACCGGATGATCGGTTTCCCCTGCTGAGGGATAAACCGGCGGAAGAACGACCCTTAATCTTTCTCTGCGAAAACTATTCTTGCCAACATCCTGTAAATGAAGTCTCTACATTAATCCGGCGCCTCGAAAATGTGCATAAGTTTCGTTAAATTTTGTACAATAAAGTACGATACGCAGCGTTTTTATGACTAGCGTCTTGATACCAAGCCTCCAGGGACAGGTGGTTAGGTGCCGTCTGGTCATTGTAAAAATGCACTGACTGGAGAAAAATTTGACTTTCGAAAAATAAATTTTAAACTTGTAGCGAGATGTTGTCAAAAGATTTTATTTGCCCAGTACCCTTTAATATTATGAAAATGAAGAACCTATCCGTTT
Organism: Chitinophagales bacterium; assembly: GCA_015654595.1. Lineage (GTDB taxonomy): Bacteria > Bacteroidota > Bacteroidia > Chitinophagales > Chitinophagaceae > Puia. The sequence goes on from JAATGQ010000244.1 coordinate 2,379, forward strand.
TGACGGCCATATTCGCCCTTTTTATGATGGCGGGCTGTAAATTAGGCGGCAAGTCCGGCAAGGGAATGCCGGATGACGGGCAGCTCCACGGTGTTGCTCCCGCAGGTGGTTTTAACTTGCAAAAACCTCCTGGCATGGTCTACATCCCACCTGGTACGTTCCACATGGGCCCCAGCGATGAGGATATGAACTCCGCCTTCACTTCCCGTAACAGACAAGTTTCGATCAATGGCTTCTGGATGGATGCCACCGAGATCACGAACAATGAGTATCGCCAGTTCACCAACTGGGTAAGAGACTCGATCGCTGCGACCCTCATGCAGTATGGCAAGGAAGTAGACGGCCGTTTCCAGATTGACTGGAAGAAGGCTGGAACCATCAAATGGGGTGACAAGGCTACGATCGAGAAGATCGACCAGATGGTGGTGACTCCCGATAATCGCATTTTTGGCAAAAAGGAGATCGATCCGGCCAAGCTGGTTTATCACTCCGAAACCTTTGATCTGAAGGAAGCTGCCATGAAGCAGAACGAAGGCAAGCCCCGCAGTCAGTTCATGCGTAAGAAGGATGTGAAGGTCTATCCCGATACACTGGTATGGATCCGTGACTTCAGCTACTCTTACAACGAACCCATGACAAAGCGGTATTATTCTCACCCGGCTTTTGGCAACTACCCGGTAGTTGGCGTAAACTGGAACCAGGCTACCGTCTTCTGTGAATGGCGTACACAGTATCTTAATGCACACCTCGAAGCCAAGAAACTGGCTACAGAATCCGACTTCCGTCTGCCTACCGAGTCAGAATGGGAATACGCTTCACGTGGTGGTCGTTCTCAGTCTATGTATCCCTGGGGTAACTATTACCTGAGAAACAAGAAAGGCTGTTTGCTGGCCAACTTCAAACCTGGCCGCGGTAACTATCCCGAAGACGGCGGTTTCTATACCGTACGTGCTGATGCTTACTGGCCAAATGATTTCGGTCTGTATTGCATGGCAGGAAACGTTGCCGAATGGACCTCTTCCTTTTATTATGAAGGGGCCGCTAACTTCTCGCACGACATGAACCCAGATATTCGCTGGAATGCGAAGGATTCCGATCCTCCCCGCATGAAACGTAAAGTTATCCGTGGTGGCAGCTGGAAAGACGTAGGCTTGTACCTGCAGACCAGCGCTCGTACTTATGAGTATCAGGATACAGCAAAATCATACATTGGTTTCCGCTGTGTAATCGATCTTCCTCCTACGATGACGAATGCTCGCTAAGAATCGTCCAGTACCACCTCTCTTTGAATTTGCATAAGCTTACAGGGACATAGCTTCTGCAAATTCATCCCGGAACCCACAAAATTTTTTCGTAGAAAACTCGTTTTATCATTGATTTTAAACACTAACAAAAATCAACAGGAACTCTTTTTTCCAAACCCTTTAAAAAATCCCTTTCAAAAAACAATTTAAAAAAAATCACTATGAGCGCTGGAGTATCAAAATCTACCGAAAGACTTATAAATATCATCGTTTGTGTTGGTGCAGCTGTCGTTATCTTTGGTGCACTTCAAAAGATCCTGCACACTAAGCTCGCTAACTTCTTTTTGACCGCTGGTCTGCTGACCGAAGCCCTGATCTTTATCGTTTATGCATTCTTACCGCCTCCCGGAGGTGAAATGGAACACCTGGTTGAAGCTCTGCCAAAATTAGCCGGCGGCGCTCCTGCTGGAAACCCTGCTCTCGATAACATGAACAAAATGCTCCAGGACGCCGACATCACTCCTGCCAGCATGAAGAGCCTGAGCGAAGGTTTCAAGAAGTTTGGCACTACCGTTGGACAGATCAGCGACGTCTCCGGCGTACTGGCTGCAACGACGGATTACACAAACAAAACAAAAGAAGCGGCTCTGGCCCTCGACAGCATGAAGGGTGCTTATCAGAACGCGACGAATACCATTGGCAGCTTCAACGCCGCAGCCGATAGCACAAAGCAATTCCATTCCCAGGTCCAGGTTCTCACCAAGAATCTTGGTTCTTTGAACGCGATCTATGAACTGGAACTGCAGGATACCAACAACCATCTGAAAGCCATGAATAACTTCTACGGCAACCTGGTTAAGGCATCTGACGCAATGCAAGGCAGCGTAGCTGACGCTAAGAAAACACAGGAACAGATCTCCCTGCTCGCTAAGAACCTGGGTAATCTGAATCATGTATACGGAAACATGCTCAGCGCAATGCAAGGTCGTCAGGCTTAATCCTGATACCAGGCATTCAAATTGAGCCGAAAAAAGCCCGTTTTTATACGTACCCGCTGGAATACCTAAGAAAAAACTTAATTAGTATAAATAATTTAATCACCCCATGTCTTTACCAAAAGAACCGCGGCAGAAGATGATCAACATGATGTACCTGGTACTGACAGCCCTCCTGGCGCTGAATGTATCGGTGGAAGTCTTGAACGCCTTCAAAACCGTGAATCGAAGCATAGAAAGATCCAATGAAGTGGTGTCGGATAAAAATGACATCGTATATAAGGCCTTTACAAATGAACTGGCTGACGGTCAGACCGCCGCTCTGGCGAAAATCTGGGCGCCTCCGGCGATGAAAACAAAACAGCTTTCCAGTGAGGTGGTCACCATGCTGGACAGTCTGAAAGCTGAGCTGATCAGCGAGTCTAACCCTCAGGTAAAGGACGGCAGAAAGGAATACACCGAAGGTGACCTGGACGCTGCCACCCGCATCTTTGACGAAAGAGGCAAAGGCAAGATCCTATACGATAAGCTGAAGCAATATCGTCTTGCCCTGCTGAACATCGTTGATCCTTCTAATTTCCCAGACGCTTCTGCTGCTATCAAGGCCGACCTGGCCAAGCAAAAAGAAGAGTTTGCTCACCGTCTGCCTCTGGATACGCGTATCCCCAGGTCTGAAGAAGAGTCGAACGCTCCTTCCGGCGATAGCGCAAAAGACTGGACGATCGCTTACTTCCACATGACTCCGACCGTTGCTGCTCTGACCATCCTCTCCAAATTCCAGAGTGATGTTAAGAACTCCGAGTCTCAGGTCATCGACTACCTGCACAAGCAGATCGGTGAAGTAAAGATCAAGTATGACAAATTCAGCGCTCTCGTCAGCACTAATTCTACTTATTTGATGCCTGGCGACGAACTGGATGTATCTGCTGGTATCGGCGCATTCAGTGCGGCTGCACAGCCTGACGTTTACATCAACGGTTCTAAAATTCCGTTAGGTGACGGCGGTATGGCCGAATGGAAATCCAGGCCTAGCAGCTCCGGCGATGTCAATGTTCGGATCGAGTACGCAAAGCCCGACGGCAGCAAGGACGTAGTTAACAAAGTTGTGAAATATACCGTAGGTCAACCTTCCGGCGCCTCTGTATTCCTCGAGAAAATGAACGTTCTTTATATCAAGGAAGACAACCCGGTCAAAATCTCCGGCGGCAGCGTAGGTCGTGAAAAAGTTCACGTATCCTTCACCAACGGTGAGATCACCAACACAGGCGGTGACGACTACAACGTAGTTCCGACTACTCCTGGCGAAGGCAAGATCGTCGTCAACGCTGATGGTAAAGTTACCGAGTTCAAGATGCGTGTTAAATATCTGCCCGATCCGACTGCTTATGTCGGCACAAAGAAGGGCGGCGCTATCTCTTCTGCCGAATTCAAAGCCATCGGCGGTGTGATCGCGAAACTGGAAGGTTCTGAATTCCAGTCCTCTTTCAGAGTGGTAGGCTTCAAGGTTGGCGGCCAGGGCGGTCCTCTGGGTCAATACCAGGAAGCGACCAACGAAGGCAACCGCTGGACTGGTTCCGCGCTGAATCTCGTATCGAAAGCAGGTCCTGGTTCTATCATCTACTTTGACAATGTTCGCGCTGTCGGTAAGGATGGTAAGACCCGTGAATTGCCTCCGATGGTGTTCCAATTGAAATAAATAATCAGAACTGTCCGTTTAATATTAAACGGACAGTTCTTTCTGAAAAATTACAAGCAAACAAAGAGAGATGAAAAAGCATTTTATCAGATTATGCCTGCTGGTTGTCGCCCTTACAGTGGTTGCAGCAAATGTGGACGCACAAACCAAGCGCCCGGCAAAGAAGAGAACTGCTGCGCCTGTCAAGGGTAAGAAGAAAACCACGACCAAATCACAGGATGCCGCTTCGGCAGCAGTAGCTCCTGCCAAGGATACTACTAAACCCGTTGCAGTACTGGATGCTGACATCAAACTGGATACCCCGCGCCGGTCCCTCCGTAATGATGCCATCATCGAGCGCAATCTGGTAAAAGATCGGACGCCGCTGACCTATGAGCATATCCGTGAGGATGATGCCGTCTTCCGTCAGCGCGTTTGGCAGGAGATCGACGTTCATGAAAAAATGAACCTGCCCTTTGTCTACAATGCAAAAGAAGACAATGGCGACCAGCGCTTCATTTACATCCTGCTCAACGCTATCAAGAGTGGACAAATCACTGCCTTCGATCCTTCTGACGACCGGTTCACCACTCCGATGACCTTCGCTCAGATCGCAGGTAACGTAGTCGCTAAGCCCCATAGCATCCAGATCCCCGACGCGGTCAATGACCCCGATGGATCAAAAGGATTGACAAAGGATACACTGATCCAGGAAGAATTTGATCCGGCTGCTATCGAAAGATACCAGATCAAGGAAGAGTGGGTATTCGACAAGGAATCTTCCCGCCTTCACGTCCGCATCCTGGGTATCGCTCCGGAAAAGACGATCAAAAACCCGGACGGCAGCCTTCGCGGCGTATTGCCCATCTTCTGGGTATACTATCCAGATCTCCGCCCCATGCTCGCCAAGTACGAAGCCTACAACGGCAAGAACTACGGTGCACGCATGAGCTGGGAAGAATTGTTCGAAAGCCGTATGTTCGCCAGCCGTATCGTGAAGTCCACGATCGACAACCCGGCCGACCAATACATCAGCTATTATATCAAGGATCCTATCCTTCAGCTGTTGGAAGGCGAGAACATCAAAGAAAAGATCTTCAACTACGAACAAGATCTCTGGTCTTACTAAATCGTAGCTTAAACTTATTCGAAAGGGCGCTGATAAGCGCCCTTTCTTTTTTTATCCGTGTTCCCGCCGCATTCATCCGGCATCCTTTAAATAAGTAACTATAAATTAATTAGTTATTATAAAATATTTTTTTTAAAAATACCCAAACGTGGGTATTGCCAAATTGATTTCTTTTACTACTTTTACAATGGTTTTTCATAGGATATTGGATTTTAAAAACGGGGCTGGATTTCTATCCGGGCCCCTTTTTTTATTAAGGCCTCTTTTTTTTATTCGAGAATTTCGCTCGCTGAAACCCTTGCCAGCAGCGGATTACAGGCCAGCCTGTTTTTTACTCTTCGCTTTTGCCGGAAGGAGATTCCGATGTTGTATCGCCTGAAGGAGGCTCCGGTTCTGCAAAATGTTTGATGATGATACCGGCCTTTGACTTACCAACTATTGCGGTCAGCTCTTCTTCTGTAGCCTGCCGGATCTTGTTGACAGAACGAAAGTGTTTTAATAAAAGATCGCCTGTCTTCTGTCCTATGCCTTCTATCTTCTCCAGTTCATTCGTAAAGGTTCCCTTGCTTCTTTTCTGCCGGTGAAACGTGATCCCAAAGCGATGCACTTCATCTCTTATCCGTCTTACCAGGTGCAGGCTATCGCTGTTGTATGGCAGCTTTATCGATTCGCTGTCTCCGGGAAAAAAGATCTCTTCTTCGTTCTTCGCCAATCCTACAACTGTCATCATCCCGATCAGACCAAGATTTGAAATGCTTTCCATAGCCGCGCTCAGCTGCCCCTTGCCGCCGTCGATGATCACCAGCTGAGGCAGATCAGCCTTTTCTTCCATCAGGCGCTTATATCGTCTGTAAACGACCTCTTTCATCGTTGCAAAGTCGTTGATCCCCTGTACTGTCTTCACATTGAAGTGTCTGTAATCTTTTTTGCTTTCAACGCCATCCCGAAAACAAACCATGGCCGACACGGGATAACTGCCCTGAAAGTTAGAGTTATCAAAACACTCGATATGCACCGGCAGTGCAGGCAGCTGCAGGTCTTCCATCAGCTGATAAAGGACTTGCCGGCGTTCGTCCGGGCTTTTGCCCTCCAGCTGCAGGATCTTTTTCTTTCGCAGCTCTTCCCTGAAGTAACTGACATTCTTTTCGGATAATTCCAGCAGCTTCTTTTTATCGCCGCCCTTGGGGATCGTTTGCACTATCCCTTCCTGCGGGAAGTCTATTTCGAACGGCAGGATCAATTCCTTGGACATGCTATTGAAGGTCTCACGGAGCTGCGCAACCGTAAATGCAAGCACTTCTTCGTCTGTCTCTTCCATATGGGTCTCCACCTGGGTAGTATGCGTCTGGACGATGGTTCCAGTCTCGACCATCAGGTAGTTGACATAGGCGAGGTCTCCGTCGCGTGCGATCGAGAAGACGTCGGCATGGCTGAGGTGCCGGCTGACGATGACCGAGCGGGCTTCGTAGTTTTCCAGGTGTGCGATCTTCTTACGGATCATCTCTGCTTTTTCGAAGTCCATTTTCTCGGCCAGCTGCCGCATTTCTTTTTTGAATTCCTGTATCAGGGGGCCGAGATTACCCTTGAGGATATTCTTCAGCTGGAGGAGTCCCTGCTGGTAGTCTTCTGCTGTCTCCAACGCTTCACATGGACCCTTACAATTTCCAAGATGGTATTCGAGACAGACCTTGTACTTGCCCTTGCGGATCTGTGCGTCCGACAGGTTGAGCTGGCAGGTTCGAAGCTGGATATTGCTTTTTACAAGGTCCAGCAGCTCGCGTACCCTGCCTACCGAAGTAAAGGGACCAAGGTATTCCGAACCGTCGTTGATCTTGCGGCGCGTCAGGAATACTCTTGGAAAAGGTTCGTTCTTGATGACGATATAAGGATAGGTCTTATCGTCTTTGAGGTTGATGTTGAACTTGGGCTGGAACTGTTTGATCAGCGAGTTTTCCAGCAGAAAGGCATCCTGCTCGGAATTGACGATGGTGAATTCGATCCGTCGGATACGCTGCACCAACTCGTGTGTCTTATAAGAAGTAAACGTCTTTGTAAAATAAGAGCTGACTCTTTTGCGCAGGCTCTTTGCTTTGCCGACATAGACCAATTCATCGTGGGCGTCAAAATATTTATAGATGCCCGGTTGTAATGGGATCGTCGGAGCTATATGGCTGAATTCTTCCTGTGTCATGTTTTATTCGTCCTCCTCGTCACTATCCCAGACCACGCGCCGGCGTCTTTCCACATTGGGTCTTCCCTTTATGTGGATGATGCTGACGATCTGGAAATTTCTCATGGCACGCCAGTACATCTTGTCCAGGATCGTGCTGTCGCCGGATGTACGGGTCTTTTCCATGTAAATGCTTTTTACCTGTTGATTGCCGTTCTTGGGGGTCGTAATGACGTCCACTCTTTGTAAGGAAGCGGAGTCCGTTGTGGCGGCGTAGCTGAATGTAACGGTGTTGGTGGCTTTGTCAAAGAAGGAGCTTTCCGCGTAGTTCTTTTCCCAGCTGCCATTCCTGAATTCCGGAGCAAGGAATTGCAGGGCCAGTGCGTTGAATTCCGGTATCTGGATAAACGCGGAGTCGGTGTTGTTATTGATGGTCGTATACTGCTTTAGCGAAAAGGGGGTAGAGTCGACCCTTAGTATTTCCGTTTCAAGATATTCTTCAACGGGGAAGAAATCGTTTTTGGCGGTATCGGTCCTGGCCGAGTCCTGGGTGGTTTGGGCTGCCGGATGGCCTGCATGACCGCAGGAGCTGAAGAAAACCAGGCCGGCGAGGGAAAACACAAAGAAATACTTCATTGTACAAAGGTACGGCGGCCTTTCGAAATCCAAATACCAGTGCCGCTGGTATTTGGATCAAGGTAATGATTTCACGATCCCGAACCTGATCCCATACGTTTTCTGGGTCTCATTGACGGGGTAATCCGATGTATAGGTAGAGTGCAGCTGGTAGCGGAACTCAGGCCCGATCTGCCAGTACAGCCCCGACTTTATCCGGTAAGCCAGAAAGGCTTCCAGTCCTGCATTCCAGTTCCAATGGCGGATCTGGGAGGGCTCTTTGGCGTAGCTGGTATAGTCCGAAGAGAGTCCGTACATATTGGTATTGAACAGGTAGCTGGGCTGGATCGTGGCGCCGACATTGACCGTTAATCTTTCGTTGCCAAGCAGCCGCAGTTCGAACCCGATCGGCGCAGATAACTGATAGAAGTCGTTGGTGAGTGAGACCGAGTTTTGTCCGCCATAGCTGCCTAGACGGGCATAGGAGGTCATCGAGTCCACGTATGAGCCATAGCCGCTCAGATTGCTGGTTATTAGCTGCGGGTTATTCGAATTATAGGCTTTAACCGTGTACTGGCTGAAGTTAAACTGCAGACCGCCTTTGACGGAAAAATTACGTGTCAGCCGGTAGACCAGGCTGCCGCCTACTTCGAAGCCGAGGCCAGGAGAGTGATCGACATATCGATGTGCATTTTCCTGCTGATAGTAGGTGATAGGGCCGTTGATCTCGTTCTTGGAGGGGGAGAAGTCTCCGCCGCCAAGGCTTCGGAAGCTGATCGTCGGTGCGATAGTCAGCTGGAGAAAGGCCCTTGGCTTGGGTTCCGAGACGGGCAAAGTATACATCGCGTATTCGTGCAGCCAGTTGATCCGCTGTCTGTCTTCGGATTCGGCGATAGCCGCCGCAGATAATTTTACCGGGCCATTTGTCGAATCGGGGATCAGGTCTTCATTGATGATCCCATAGGGCTTGCCTTGTCTTTTGCCTTTGCTTTTTGCGGCGAGTAGGGCTTGTTGCACGCCTCTTTCACTCAGGCTTGCAAGAACGTTCCTGGCGGCGATGTCGTCGATCGTGTCATCGGGTCCAAAGCCGAATGCCGGATGCACCGCATTGTTTTTTGGACCGATCTCTTCTTTATGAGCAGAGCTGTTATCGTGTGCGGGGTTGTCGCGCATGGCCAGTGTTGCTTTTACAGAAGCCGCGTCTTTTTCGGCGGCAGCAAGGTTATCCCTGACCGTGGTTCCCGCCGGCACGATGTCATTGCCTGCGAGTCCATCCCTGCCGAGGGCAGTATTCCGGGTAACGATCCCGTCTCTTGCGGGGGAGCCGATCAGGCCGCTGACGGGAAGATCTTTTATTGTCAATGCGTCGCCGGCCAGCGTTCCGTATCGTTGTGCGCCGCCATCTTTGACAGAAGCCACATCCCGGGTGGTCCATCCATCGACGGAGTAACTGAAGTCGGCGGAGGGGGATTCGCTGGTCTCGTTTTCAGCACCCGCAGGCCGGGAGGCCAGGACGGGCAGTGCAGGCGCTTTATCCGAAAGCTTTCCGATCTGTTTCAACAGCTGGGAAAGGTCGGGCAGGCTAATGACGGGATGAGTGACGGTGATATCGATAGGGCTTAGCGCTGCGCTTTCTTCCTCGTCGATCAGGTCGTCAGCTGCGGCGCCATGCCGGCTGCCGGAAGCATTGCCGCGGATAGCGGTAAGAATAGACCGGGAAGTATTGCCGGCGGTATTTGCTTTTCCTGTTTCCGGAGAAGCCGAACTGTCTAAGGTTCCTGCCTTTCGGGCAATGACAGGATGAGCAGGCGCGATCAGTTCTTTACCGGCCATAAAGAGGATACCCGTTACTAACAAAGCCATGCTCCCAATAAACCACTTTCTCTTTTTGTGTAGCGAGTTGTTTACCCCTTTCCATACCTTGTCGGAGGGGTACATCTTATATTGCTCGGTCTTCTCCCTGATGAGCTCTTCAAAATCGTCACTATAGAAGTTGCTCTCCTTCATTTGTCAATCAGTTTTAGGGATGCTTTCATAGAAATTGGATTGGACTATCGGATCGCCACCAGCCAGTCGGTCTTTTCTTTTGGCCGGGGCAGTATTTTCTTTTTGATCAGGATATCTTCCAGCATTTGTTTGGCCCGGGTATACTGCGACCTGCTGGTGCTTTCTTCAATGTCCAGCATGTCGGCTATTTCCTTGTGAGAATAACCTTCGATCGCATAGAGGTTGAGTACGGTACGGTAGCCGATGGGAAGGATACGGATACATTCCACGATCTGTTTTGCCTGAACGATCGATGGCACACTTTCTTCCCTGACCTGTACGCCATGTGCGTGTACAATATCGAGGCTTTCGTTGAACCGCTTGTTCTTCTTGAGGTTATTGATACAGGTATGGACAATGATCCGCCTGATCCAGCCCTCAAAAGCACCTTTATTCTGAAAGGTGTGTATCTGGGAAAATACCTTGATAAAGCCCTCCTGCAGCATATCCTCCGCATCTTCCCTGTTGTGGGCGAACCGGTAACAGACAGCCAGCATTTTCGGGCTGTACCTGTTGTACAGCTCCCGTTGGGCGGCCGCCTCATTTTTTAAACAGCCTTGTAGGATGGCTTCTTCGGTCATAATAACCGCATTGGTTGCCCTGTAATTTAGACAATTTTAACGACGTAAAGCTGCACAGCCCAAAAAAACAAAGCGCGGCGGCGCCTGTACAGGCGCCGCCGCGACATTACTATAACTGCATTAGCCGATCAGCACCTGGCCGGTCATTTCGGCTGGAATTTGTAATCCCATCATTGTCAGGATCGTAGGCGCAAGGTCGCCCAGTTTACCGGGGCGGATGCTACCTTTCCAGTCCTTATCGATGATAAAGAAAGGAACGGGATTCATCGTGTGTGCGGTATTGGGGGTCCCGTCTTCGTTGATCATAAAGTCGGCATTGCCGTGATCCGCGGTCAGAAATACCGTGTAGCCGTTGTTGAGGGCGGCTTCAACCACTCTTTTGACGCATTTATCTACGGTCTCTGCGGCTTTGATGGCTGCAGAGAAAACGCCGGTATGGCCGACCATGTCCGTGTTGGCATAGTTCAGGCAGATAAAGTCGGCGGTTTTATTATTGATCTCCGGGATGATGGCGTCGGTCAGTTCGATGGCGCTCATTTCCGGCTGCAGGTCATAAGTAGCCACTTTCGGGGAGGGGATCATGATCCGACTCTCGCCTTCGAAGGGGGTTTCCCGGCCGCCGCTGAAGAAAAAGCTGACGTGGGGGTATTTCTCCGTTTCTGCTATGCGGATCTGCCGGAGTCCGTTTTGCGCAATGATCTCGCCAAGGGTATTTTTCAGATCGTCGTTTTCGAAAATGACGTTGACGTCTTTGAACCTGGCGTCGTACTGTGTCATCGTGGTATAGTTCAGGCTCAGCTTTTTCATTCCCTGGTCTGCAATATCTGTCTGCGTAAGCACTTCGGTGATCTCGCGGCAGCGGTCGGTTCTGAAGTTAAAGCAAATGGCATAGTCGCCATCTTTTATGGTCGTCAGCGGCTGGCCGTCGGCGCCGGTGATGACAGTCGGAAGGATAAATTCGTCGGTGACGTTGTTGGCGTAGGATTGTTCAACTGCCTTCAGCGCGTCGGAAGCCTGTGGACCTTTTCCATTGACAAGGACGTCGTATGCCAGCTTCACGCGTTCCCAGCGCTTGTCACGGTCCATGGCATAGTAGCGGCCGCTGACCGTGGCGATCTTACCGGTAGTTTTTTTCAGGTGCTGCTGCAGATCCTGCAGATATCCCAATCCGCTCTTCGGATCGGTATCGCGTCCGTCGGTAAACGCATGGATGAAGACATTGGTCAGACCTTCGGACAGACAAGTGTCGACGATGGCTTTCAGGTGGCGGGTATGAGAGTGGACGCCGCCGTCGCTGACAAGACCGAGCAGGTGTAAGGGCTTATTGCCGGCTTTTGCGCCGCGGATAGCTTTTAAAAGCGTTTCGTTCCTGGAGAAAGAACCGTCTTTTATCGCGACATTGATCCGCTGAAGCTCCTGGTTTACGATCCGGCCTGCTCCGAGGTTCAGGTGACCGACTTCTGAATTGCCCATCTGGCCTTCCGGCAGTCCTACGTCTTCGCCATAGGTAACCAGGGTCGTATTGGGGTATGCTTGATATAAAGAACTGACAAAGGGTACCTGGGCGTTGCGGATCGCATCAGAAGACGCTTCTTTTCCGAGCCCCCATCCATCCATAATAACGAGGATGACTTTCTTTTGGTTTGACATAAAAGACAGCTTTTGCTTTATTGTAGAAGCCGCGAAGTTAGCGTTTTATGGACCATTGGCCAATGACAACTGCCTGTTCGTAGTATTTTAATGTCTTGCGGGCATATTTGGCATATTTTTGGGATTAGGGAGGGCGACTAATATTCTATTAATATGAAAAGTATACTTGGGTTAGCGGTTCTAACGCTCTCGCTTGTCCTTGTTTCTTTCCGCCCCAGCTATTATACGCTTGATGAGATAACTACTGCCATCCGCGGCGGGAATGCCGGACAGCTTTCCCGTTACCTGGACAGCCGCGTAGATATCTCCTTACCAGATAAAAGCGATACTTACAGTAAAATTCAGGCAGAAATGATCATCCGGGATTTCTTCTCTACCAATGGGGGAGTCCAGAGTTTCCTGGTCAAACGGCAGGGCGCCAACGGCGGCTCTGAGTTTTGTGTGGGGGTACTGAAGACAAGGAATAAGGATTATCAGACGACGCTTTTTCTCAAACTGAAGGGCGACAAACAATTGCTCCAGGAATTGAGGTTTCAGACCAATCCGAATTAAGATTTCAAGCCGACATACGTCTCCTATTAGCAGATTACGTTTAGAACAACCATTCGAGGCCCGGTTACCCCCGGGCTTTTTTGTTGTGGGGTGCGCAGGAGGCGGAGAGCCACAGCGGCGGCTAAAGCCGGCGCAAGAGCGGGCGGCCGAAGGCCAATCATTAGACGTTTTTGCCGCTATGGCTATTTTTGATCGAAGCCATAGCGGCAAAAAAAAGCCGTAGCTTTGCGCCATGTCCAATTTTGACGATCAACTGAATTTTCTAATAAAGAACGCATTGCAGGAAGATATAGGCGATGGAGACCATTCCACCTTATCCTGCATACCAGCGGATGCCCGCGGCCGGGCCGTGCTCCATATCAAACAGGATGGGATTCTTGCAGGAATGGAGATCGCCGAAAAGATCCTTAAGTATAAGGAACCCACGGCCACTTTCACTGCCTATAAGTGGGATGGTGAGCTGATGCGCGAGGGGGAAGAAGCCTTTGTCGCCGAAGCTACCGTACAAACGATCCTGCAGTGCGAACGGCTTATCCTGAACTGTATGCAGCGGATGAGCGGGATTGCAACGCTGACAAGACAGTATGTCGACCGGCTTCAGAAATACAAGACCCGTGTTCTCGATACCCGGAAGACGACCCCAAATTTCCGGCTGCTTGAAAAAGAGGCGGTTCGTATCGGCGGCGGGATCAACCATCGGTTTGGCCTCTTCGATATGATCATGCTGAAAGACAATCATATCGATTATGCCGGCAGTCTGGAGAGCGCCATCGAAAAAGCCTATGCCTACCGGCAGGCCAATAAGCCGCAGCTAAAGATAGAAGTCGAAACCCGCAATATCGATGAGGTCCGCCGGGTGATCTCCCTCGGTAAGGTGGACCGGATCATGCTCGATAACTTTACCCCCAGGCAGCTGTCCGAAGCCCTGTCGCTTATCGGAGAGCGCTTCGAGACGGAAGCCAGCGGCGGGATCAATCTGAACAATATCGAAGACTATGCCCGTACGGGCGTGGATTTCGTCAGTGTTGGAGCGCTTATTCACCAGGCCAGGAGCCTCGATCTCAGTCTGAAAGCCGATATTACTCACCATTGACAACATTTTTGTATGAGCAAAAGGAAAGCGGACAATAATGGCCTTGTCTATTCTACCGATAAGAACTTTCAATTCGAAGAACAGCACGATGCGGAGACAACGCTGCCCGCGGGTCAGCAAAAACTGAAGATCCGTCTCGATACCAAACAACGGGCGGGCAAGGCCGTTACCCTCGTAGAAGGATTTCTTGGAACAAAAGAAGACCTCGAAGAGCTGGGAAAAAAGTTAAAGGCAGCCTGCGGCACCGGCGGTTCCGCCAAGGATGGAGAGATCATCGTTCAGGGCGATAACCGGGATAAGGTCCACCAGTGGCTGTTGAAGAATGGCTATACCGCTGCAAAACGTGTCTGATGCTGCTTACGCTTTATATTATCGCCGCCATTCTTTGCGCGGTGACGACGATCATCACCTTCATACTGTATGTAAGAGCGCGCATGGCCGATCGCTCCGAACATCCGCGGCATACGCCCGCCCAGCATCAGGCAAAGCTTGACTGGCTTGACAAAAAAGAAGATCAATATCAGACCTGGCATTTCGTGACGCTGGCTCTCTTTGTGTTGTTTGGGGTATTGATCCTCGTCCAGGTTTCCAAAATGATTCCGTAAAAGCCAGATCCCCCGCGGGTTTGCGGGGGATCTGGCTTCCATAGTTATTGTTTGATAAAGGCCTTTGTCTGATTGGTGTGTGCTCCGATCACCTGGATATAATAGGTGCCGGGTTTCAGCCCATACGCTCCGATATTGATATATTGTTCCCAGTAATACGCCTCCTTGTAAAATGTCCAGCTCGTTATAACTCTTCCGTTAAAATCCAGCAGCGAGGTTTTTAAGGCGCCCTGCTCGGTGCTGTTCAGATTCAGATAGAGATAAGTGGAGGCAGGATTGGGGCTCAGTTTGAGATCGGTGCCAGGAGGTGCTGCCTTGTTTACCTGCAGGATGGTATACGTAACAGATTTGCCGTTGGAGTCCAGCTCTATCAGCCGGTAATAGTCGGAGCCATATAAAGGATGCGGGTCGATAAAATGATAGTAGTGACCGCCCCGGTTGACACCCGCGCCACCGATCGTATCGAGCGATACAAAATTGGGGGTGTTTGCCAGCCGTTGTATGATCCAATGGCGGATATCGTATTCGTTGGAAGTGGTCCAGTCAAAATAGGCAGTATTCTGATCCGCGGAAAGATAAGCGGTGTATTGGGTAATCTTTGTCGGTACGGGCGGCGTCGCAGCATTGGAAGTCGAAGGTTTGTTCCGGGTATTGGTCAGCATCCACTGGTAGACATTCATCCCGTTATAGATCTTTTGATTGGCGTCATAGGTCAGGCTCCAGGAGTCGTGCCCATTGACGGGATAGACTTCCAATATAGCCCTGGGCGTAGGATTCAGACTGTTGAGCAGGTTTACGTCGTCGATCGTCGTTTGTGCGACGGCTATCGGGTCGGTCTGATTGGTTGCTGCCAGCACGGGAAGATGAGCTGCAGCCATCGCCTGGGCCCCGGCCAGCCCCTGCCAGTAAGTGCCGCCGGAGCAGGGTACGATCGCAGCGATCTTGCTGGCGTATTGGAAATTACAGGCATAGGACCATACGGCAGAGCCGCCCATGCTCAACCCTGTGAGATAAACCCTGCCGGTGTCTACCTTATAATTCTTGATGGTATACTGGACGACGGCGTCCACATCGGCATCTGTCGGCCACCCTTTGAATTGTGGTGAGATGATAATAAAGGAGGAGGTTTGACCATTGACGGTAAAAGATGCGGGAAAGGTTCCTGCCGCAAGCGTTTTTGGAATCGGGTTATCCAGTATCTTTTTGAGATCGCCAGTGCTCCCGGTGCCGACTTCGCCTACTCCATGAAAAAAGAGAATGACAGGATAGGTCTGCGAAGCGCTCGGGTTGTATCCTTTTGGCAGGTACTCGTAAAAGCCGCCGACGTTTGGATCAATGTTCGTCGTACGCGGAGTAAAGGTTTGAGCCTTGGCGATAGAAGAGAACAAAAGGAACAGCATGCATCCGCACAGAGACTTGTAAAAGTTTCTCATAAGAGTGAAATGAAAAGATAAACAAATAGGTTAAATTTTCTACGACGAGAGGCAGGAACTGGGCATTTAAGAACGTGTTTCCAAGGGGACAAATATTGCGTTCCCAAATCGCGCTAAATCCATGCCAGTTTTAACAAATCCGGGGGCCCGTTTTTTGCATATAAAATCATATAAAAAGCCCGTAGAGCTTGCTCTACGGGCTTTTATTCTTTCATTTAATTTTTAATTAACAATGCGCTATTGGCCCTGCGCGAGCGAGTAGGCTTTCTTTCCTCCCCAGCGGTTCAAAAGCTCGGAAGAACAGATCTTGAAATCGCCGCTGAGGCTCACATACAAACCCAGCACATCCTGTTGATTCAGCGCGGAGTCATCGATGCTTTCGAAACGGACATTGTATTGATTGACCAGGTTGGTATAAACGGACCCCGTAGGCCAGACCTGGGTACCGCGGTTGCTGATATTGACCAGGTTGAACTTTACGCCCGCATGACGCTGACATTTCTTTGCTATAAAATCCGGCTGTTCGCTGCTTTCGATAAACAGGTCTACTCCCAGGATCTCTTCCTGCTGGGGATCTTCGGAGACCATCATTTCGTTTTTTGCCAGTTTGAAAGCGGTAGTCGTTACAGGCTTATTCGCTAAAAGCGCTTTAGCGCCATGTTTGGGCGTTTGCCCCAGATTGGCGATGATGGCTTCGGCAAAGGCCGTCGTGTTGAGCGCCGGCGTGCTCTTGTCGCCGAAGTCTCCCGTGTGGACTCCCTGTTCAAGCGTAAACAGCAGCGAGTTTTCGATCACCGCGGCATTCTCCATCAGCCCAAGGTGGCGGAGCATCGCTATCCCGCTGAGCAGCAGCGCGGTGGGGTTCGCGATATTTTTGCCTGCAATGTCGGGCGCCGTACCGTGCACCGCTTCGAAGATGGCGATGTGGTCCCCGATATTGGCGGAAGGCGCAAACCCAAGCCCGCCGACCAGACCGGCGCAAAGGTCGGAAATGATGTCGCCCTGCAGGTTGGTCAAAACCACCACGTCAAATTCCTGCGGGCGGACGACCAGCTTCATCGCCAGATCGTCGACGATGACGTCATCCGCTTTCAGATCAGGATACTCTTTGGCTACCTCCTGGAAACATTCGAGGAAGAGACCGTCCGTCAGCTTCATGATATTGGCCTTGTGTCCGCAGGTAATTCTCTTCGCGCCGTTCTTCCGGGCCATTTCAAAAGCGTACCTGATCACCTGCAGACTTCCGGGGCGTGTGATAAACCGACGGCTTAACGCAACGTCCTGCGTCAGCATGTGTTCGATACCGCCATATGTATCTTCGATGTTCTCTCTTACGATCGTAATATCGATGGGAATACCGGCTTTTGAAAATACCGTATCCACGCCATGCAGGGTCTGAAAAACCCGTTTGTTGGCGTAAGTATTCCAGGTCTTGCGGGCTGTTACGTTCACGCTTTTTACACCCTTGCCTTTTGGCGTCTCCATTGGGCCTTTAAAAAGGATACCCAGCTCTTCGATCGTCTGCTTTGCTTCCGGGGTCATCCCATTGGAAAACCCCTTGTCAAAAACCCACTTTCCCATGTCGACGACCTGGTATTCCAGGGGTACTTTATTCGCATTGAAAATACTTAATACTGCATCCATGATTTCCGGGCCGATCCCATCTCCTTTTGCTACTGCTATCTTCATATATAGTTTTTTTTAGTTTCGAATTCCCTGCTTTTTTTTACCCCGCAAAATTAGGAGAGATCAAGCCATGGAAATAGATAAATTTTCGGGGAAACCCGATAAATTGCAGCAAATTGCTTTTAAACCCTGCCCTATTTTGATTAACTTTAATTAAAACTTTGGTTAGATGGCAAACAAGATCTCAGAAGGAATGGAGGTGAGTGTAGAGACCTTTTATCAGCCGGATTATTCTAATCCAATATCCGGAGAGTATATGTTTGCCTATCGTATCACCATCGAAAATCATAATAACTTCCCTGTGAAGCTCCATCGCCGTCACTGGCATATCTTCGATAGCAACGGCAGTTATCGGGAAGTAGAAGGAGAAGGCGTTGTCGGCGTTCAGCCTACGCTTAAATCCGGGGAAAGATATCAATATGTCAGCGGTTGTAATCTCCGCACCGAAATGGGTAAAATGTATGGTACCTATATCATGGAGAATCTCAACAACAAAGCAAACTTCGAAGTCAACATCCCCGTTTTCGAGATGATTGTTCCGTTTAAGATGAATTAGTCCGCATTCCTTCTTCCCTTCGGCTAGCCATTTGATTTAACATTTCCTGATGCAACCTTCTGGTTCGACCCTTTGTCAATTCGGGTAGAAATGTCGTCCATGAAAAAGCTGTTTAACCTCTTGTCCCTTTTGTCCCTGCTTTCCTTTTTGGGATGTCAGAAAAGCGAAACCGGAACGCTTAACGAGTTGAAAGCGCATATCGTCAGCGGCAGCGATTCGACAACGGGCGCCGCCGGTTATTATATCCGGCTGGATAGCAGCGGAGAGACGGTGATGCCCATCAATCTTCCTTCCTCTTTTCAGTCGGAAAGGGGGGCTATCTCGGTAAAGTTTGTCAATACCGGCAAAAGCGCCTGGTCTGCGCTGCCGGGTCATGCAGCAGCGCAGATCGTTTACCTGGTGACTATTCGGAAGCTATGAGCTCTTCTTTTGCCGTTCCGTTTCGATACAGGAAATACCCCATAATGCCAAAGAAGATCAGCCCGAGGATATAATAGCCAGTCTCGCCAAGGGCGGACGTAAGGCTCTTGCTGAGGTCCAGTTTTTCAAGCAGCTGCGTTACCTTTTCGGGGATATGTAGAAAGGCGAACAGCACACCCATGAGCGAGCCGCCGGCTACCAGACCGGTAGCAAACAGATTCCCCTTTTCCAGGTCTTCTTCTCCTTCGCGCGCCTTGTCCCCTCTTTTCTTCTTCACCCAGTTAACGCCGCCTTTTATCGCGCCGCCCAGGAAGATAGGCAGCGTGGTAGAGATGGGCAGATAAACGCCGATAGCAAAGCTCAGCGCCCGAACGCCGCAAAGTTCCATGACAAGCGCGAGGAAAGCCCCGGCCAGCACAAAGTTCCAGTCCAGATTCCCGGAAAGGATGCCTTTGATCAGCGTTGCCATCAGTGTTGCCTGCGGCGCATTATAGGTGCTGCCGATGGCGTGATGAATACCTTTTGCTGCCAGATCCGCTGTCGGTGTGTCCAGCGTTTTTACGGTAAATCCAATGGCGATGGCCGATACGATGACACCGACAAATAACGCGATCTGCTGGTATTTGGGAGTCGATCCCACGAGGTAACCCGTCTTCAGATCCTGTGAGGTCGCGCCCGCATTGGCGGCTGCGATACAAACCATCCCGCCTACAACAAGCGCCATGGCTTCATAGGCTTTTCCGCCCCAGCCAACCGCCAGGAAGATCAGACAGGTGCTCATGACCGTCGCGATCGTCTTACCGGAGATAGGGTTGTTGGAGTTGCCGATCAACCCTACGATACGGGACGAGACGGTTACAAAGAAAGCCCCAAACAATACGATCAATATACCGATCAGCAGCCGGCTGAAGAAACCGCTGCCAGGGATGATATTCAATAAGGCGATCAGAACGACCAGCCCGATGCTTCCAAACAATACGACCTTGATGCTAAGATCGCGCTCGGTGCGCAGCCGGCTTTCGCCGGATTTTTCCTTTACCGAACCGAGGCTATCCTTAAAAGAAGAGATGATGGTTGGGATCGTTTTCAGCAGCGTGATGAAGCCTCCCATAGCCACGGCGCCCGCGCCGATCAGGCGGATATAGGAGCGGTAGATGGCCGAAGCGGGGTCGGCAAAGGTCTTTGTGACCGGGTCCCAGCCGCCATAGCCGCCAGGTTTGGTGATATCGGCCAGATAGCCCAGCTTGACCTGCTGTACCGCGATCTTTACGGGATCGATCAAAGAAGCCAGCAGCGGCTGCAATACCAGCCAGCTCAGCACGCTGCCGGCAAAGAGCACACCCGCGATACGGGGGCCGATGATATAGCCTACGCCCATATATTCCGGAGTGATGTCGGCAGAGACCTGGGCGGAGGGGAAGATCTTATTGACTTTGGCCGATTTGATCGTATCGAACAAAGGCGACTCGGCGACGATCTTGAAAAGCCGCTGCAACAACGCATAGGCCGCTGCGAATCCAAGGCCATTGAAGGCAACCTTTGCCAGTTCGCCTCCCTTTTCGCCGGCCTTCAATACTGCGGCACAAGCTGTCCCTTCGGGGTAAGGCAGGGTTTCGTGTTCCTTGACGATCAGGGCGCGCCGCAGGGGGATCATCATCAGTGTACCCAGCAGACCGCCAAAGATGGCCAGGATAAAGATGACAGCATAGTCAAAGTAATTGGCAGAATCGGAGGTGGAAAGAAAGAGAAACCCCGGCAGCGTAAAGACCACACCGGCGGCAATGCTTTCGCTGGCGCTGCCCGTCGTCTGGATGATATTGTTTTCGAGGATCGTGGTCTTGAAAATTTTCCGGCCCAGCGTGATCGCCAATACGGCAATAGGGATCGATGCCGACACCGTCAGTCCTGCTTTTAGCGCCAGGTAGACCGTCGAGGCGCCGAAGAGAATGCCAAAAAAGCTACCCATCAGCAGGGCTTTCACGGTCAGCTCCTTCATATTGGTTTCAGGGCTGACAAAGGGTTGGAATTTCTTTTCGCTCATACTATGTTATTGGTGGTGTTCAATGTTATGCTTCGCCTGTCTTTTCTCTTATGATGCGGTTCAGGGACCCGATCCGGGCATAGATCATGACTCCCCCGACGAGGGCTGCGAGCAGCCAAACGGCGAAATAGACTCTCTTATCTCCCCACTTATCCCAGCTGCTTGTCATCAGGCCCGCAACCTTGCTGCCCAGCGACATGGTCAAAAACCAGCCGCCCATCATCAGCGAGGTCAGTCTGACAGGCGCCAGCTTGCTCACCAGGGAAAGTCCCATCGGGCTTAAGAAGATCTCGGCTATCGTAACGACCAGGTAGGTGCCCCAAAGCCACCAGGGCGACACCTTATATAAGTAGATAGAAGGTACAGAAAGAACGGCAAACAGCATAACAAGCGACGAAAGGCCCGAAAGGAAGAGGGCGATCCCAAACTTTCCGGCTGTCGTCGGCTCTTTCTTCCGCTTTCGCAGGTAGCTGAACAGCGCAACGAAGATCGGTGTCAGCGCTACGATAAAGAAAGGCCCGATAGCTTCGAATAACTCAGAATTGACCAGTTTTTGCGGCTGGCCATCTGCCGGCCACTGACTTTTTGGAAGATTGGCGAAGTAGGGATCGGGTCCCATCACGCTGTCTCCGGGAACCGGCGCCAGGTGCCCGTCCAGCCGGACCTGCCTGCGCGGATGCGTGTCGACGCTTTGCAGGAAGCCTGCTTTGTCGGCCATCCGTTCGATCACTGGTGTTGAAATGGTGCGGTCCGTGTGTTGTTCGGCCCAAAGCGTATAGGCGGTAAAATTCTGATAGTAGAGCGCCCAGAAGATGACGGAGACAAGGAAGATGAACAGCAATGCGCCGATCCCTTTCTTGTCTTCTCCGCGTGCTTTTACCCAAAGCGAGATAAAAAAGGCGATAATGGGTATGCAGGCAAAGACAAAGGCGTCGCTGGCCTTACTGCCCATGATCGTTCCGCCAAAGATCTTTCCGGGGAGGACATAGCCGATGATGGCAGCTGCGATGCCTGGTACAAAAACGTAGAGGAGCAGCTGGACCAGACCCGTATCGCCGGGCTGGGCGGGTTTGCGGACATCCCCTTCCCGGACATGTTTCAGGTTAAACGCCAGCGTGATCAGCGATATGATCATCCCGATACCGGCGGCGCCAAAGGCAAAACCCCATCCGTATTTGTTGCGAAGCCAGGCGGCCGCAAAGTTGCAGACCAGGGAGCCGATGTTGATGCCCATATAAAAAATGTTATAGGCATTATCCTTCAGCGGTTTCAGGTCCTCCTTATTATAGATATTCCCGAGCAGCGTGCTGATATTGGGTTTGAAGAAGCCGTTCCCGACAATGATCAAACCGAGCGAAACATACATGGCCGTGTCTCCGGGCAGGATAAGACCCAGGTATCCCGCGGCCAGGAGGCTGCCTCCGATAAAGATCGATCTTATATAACCCAGGTACCGGTCGGCGATCATTCCGCCGATAAACAGCGGAAGCCAGATCAGGGCCAGAAAGCTGCCGGTGATATCTGCGGCTGTGCTTTTTGACATGTGTTTGCCGTCGAGCAGATATAATAACAGGATGCCGGCAAGCAGGTAGTAGGCAAAGCGCTCCCACATTTCTGTCAAAAATAATACGTACAGGGCTTTCGGATGTCGGCCTTTCCCGGAGGTAGGTTGGGTCATGCAGTAAAAAATTAGCACCTAAAATACAGATAAATCCCTATTTCCGTCGCCACGCCGCCGACATGGGTCAAATTCTTTTTTACTATATGCGACTGAAATTCGAATTTCGGGCCATGAAGATTTTACTGTTAGGCTCAGGGGGCCGGGAAAATGCTATGGCATGGAAGCTGGCTCAAAGTCCGCTGTGTTCGACCCTTTATATCGCTCCGGGCAATGCCGGCACTTCGGCTTGTGGGACGAATATCGATCTTTCCCCGCTTGATTTTGGCAGTGTGGGCGCCTTTTGTACAAAAGAAGGCGTCGACATGGTAGTGGTTGGACCCGAGGAGCCGCTGGTCAAAGGCATCGTCGATTTCTTTGCTGCCGACTCCGCTCTTGCCGGAATCCCCGTAATCGGTCCCTCCGGCTCCGGCGCAAGGCTGGAAGGCAGCAAGGCTTTCTCCAAAAAGTTCATGGAGCGTCATAATATTCCCACCGCGGCCTACCGCGAGTTCAATAAAGATAATTACCAGGATGGACTTGCCTATCTGAAGCAGCATACCCTTCCGATCGTACTGAAGGCGGACGGCCTTGCTGCGGGAAAGGGGGTGGTGATCTGTCAGGATACCAGCGAAGCGCTGGCCGAGTTTGAAGAGATGCTTGGCGGCAAATTTGGCGAAGCCGGCAGTAAGGTTGTCGTGGAGCAGTTTTTGACGGGTATCGAGCTTTCCGTATTCGTGCTCACCGACGGTAAGAACTTTCTTGTGCTGCCCGAGGCCAAGGATTACAAGCGGATCGGGGAAGGCGACACCGGTCTGAATACCGGCGGCATGGGAGCTGTCAGTCCTGTCCCCTTTGCTGACAAGACCTTTATGGACAAGGTGCACAGCAGGATCATCGTGCCTACCGTCAATGGACTGGCTGCTGAAAAGATCGACTACAGGGGCTTTATCTTTATCGGGCTTATCAAGGTCGGAGAAGAGCCTTATGTTATTGAATACAACTGCCGGATGGGTGACCCCGAGACAGAAGTGGTGATGCCAAGGCTAAAGAACGATCTGGTGGATCTGCTTGTAGCGACAGCTGCCGGTAAGCTCGACACAAAAAACATCGAACAGGACGAACGCACGGCTTGTACCATCGTCGCCGTAAGCGGCGGCTATCCCGGTACTTATGCCAAGGGAATACCGATCACCGGCGTCCTCGACATTTGTCCCCAGCCGCAGACCCTGATCTTCCATGCCGGAACAAAAGAACAGGATGGCGCCGTCGTCACCAGCGGCGGAAGAGTCCTTTGCGTGACCTCTTATGGACAAACGATAGGAGAGGCCGTCAGCGAATCCCGCAGAGTTCTGGAAATGATCAGATACGATGGCATGTACTATCGCCGCGATATAGGTTACGAGTTTCGTTAAACAGCCGCCCAACCCATATGATACATTATAGCGACTATCTTCAGCTGGACAAGATCCTGAATGCTCAGCTGCCCGAAAGCGACAGACTTGGCGAGCATGCCCATGATGAGATGCTTTTTATCGTGATCCACCAGGCCTATGAGCTATGGTTCCGTCAACTCTTGTATGAAGCGGATTCCGTGATTGATATCCTGGCCCAGCCTGCGTTGAATGACAACTCGCCCGAGGTGCAGACCATCGTACACCGACTTTCGCGCTGCGCGACCATCCTCAAGGTGCTGGTCCATCAGATCGATATCATGGAGACGATGACGCCGATGGATTTCCTCGACTTCAGGGACAAGCTTCGGCCGGCTTCGGGTTTCCAGAGCGTACAGTTCAAGCTGCTGGAAGCGCGCCTGGGTCTCAAATACGAACATCGGTTCGGGCAACAATACTACCTTTCCCAGCTCCGTCCTGCGGAGGTTGAAAGGATCAGGGCGGCTGAATCCGCGCCTTCTCTCTTGCAGCTGCTGAACAGCTGGCTGGAAAGGATGCCTGTCCTCGAAGAGCCTGCCGCGAAGGATTTCTGGCCGGATTACCGGCAGCGCTATCAGCAAAGCCTGGCCGATGCCGAAAAAGGGAATCTGGCGCATTTCGATGCTGTGTTCTTTGGCGGATCGCCTGCCGGCGCTTCGGCCGCTGATGCCGCATCTGTCGCGGTAAATCCGGCAGCACCCGTTGGCGCTTCTTCATCCGGATCCGCGCCGGTTGCGGCTCCCGGCACAGGCGGCTGCCCATTTGGTCATTCGGCGCCTGTTTCTACTGTTATCCAATCCGCGTCCGGCGCGGCTTCTTCGTCGCCGCAAGCCGCATCTCACAATACAGACACCGCCACTTCACCCGCATCCCCGGCTCGCAGCCTCAGCCCCAAAGCCTGCCGCTCTGCGCTTTTTATCATGTTATACCGGGGCTATCCATTGCTGCAGCTGCCCTTTCAGGTTTTGAACCAACTGCTCGAGATCGATGAGCAGCTTAGCACCTGGCGTTACCGGCATATGAGCATGGTTAACCGAACCATCGGCGCCCGCATTGGCACAGGAGGCAGTACCGGCAAGGATTACCTGTCTTCGGCACTCGACCGGCACCACCTTTTCCGGGAGATATCGGCCCTTACCAGCTACCTGATCGAACGAAAACGACTGCCCCGGCTTAGCCCCGAAATGGAAAAACGATTAGGCTTTGTTGCGTAATGCCGTAAATGGATATACGGATAAGTGTAATTAATACCCTCAGGGGATACGATAGACGTCTTTTTTGCGTTTGGATAGTGGCTTTGCACGTTGTTTGAGAGAAGGGTGGCAGAAGAGCCAAAAAAAAAATTTGGCGGGTAAAGGTTTGTGGAAAATAATCCGGTAAATCAAGGGTTTCACTTTGTTAATTCAAATTATTTCCTTCAATTTTGCTGACGAAAAGCAAAATGCGACTTTACCGATTTTGCCGGCCGATCTAAGACCTCGCAGCCAATAACACTGAAAGCTTAAAATCTGACCTTTTAAATAAAATGGGATTATTCAATTTCCTTACACAAGAAATAGCCA
>JAATGQ010000012.1 GCA_015654595.1 Chitinophagales bacterium
GGGGGTTGCGGTGGCGGTGGAGACCGCGGCGGCTATGGGGGTGGGGGTGGCGGTGGTGGTGGCGGCGGCGGCGGTGGTCGCGGTGGTTGTGGCGGCGGCGGTGATCGTGGTGGTCGTGGCGGCGGACGCGGCGGTGACCGTGGTGGCTATGGCGGTGGAGATCGCGGTGGCGACCGTGGCGGTTACGGCGGCGGAGATCGCGGTGATCGTGGTGGTTATGGCGGCGGTGACCGTGGTGATCGGGGTGGTTACGGCGGTGGAGATCGCGGGGACCGCGGCGGCTACGGCGGCGGTGATCGCGACAAAAACGAAGACTAAGAGAACTGAATTTTTTAAATATGTTAAGGGTCAGCCAGGTAGTACCTCGCTGACCCTTTTTCTAATCTAGTCGATCCGGTAAACCGGGTACCGCATATGCACCGGCTCATACCAGGGCGAATGTTTGTAAACGAACTGCAGCTGGGCCGAAGGATTATGCGCAAACGCGGTGTCCGAACCCTTCTTTTCTTCCAGTGCCTGTTTGACCTCGGGATGGGTCTTTATATATTCGCCGGCGACGTCTTCCCATCGGTAATCACTATATCCTTCTTTTTCCTGTAAGACGGCATCGAAGAAATTCCATGCAAAATACGAGTCGTCACCCGTAGGTTCCAGCATCTCGACGAGGAAACGACGGGCAGGCTGGTCAGTTGGAATGATCACATCCCCTTTCCGGAAGGCGATCGTTTCCGATGACAAGGATACCTTTACCGCCGAATTCTTGTGGTGCTTTTCGTAAGGCTTTGGGTAGGAGCGGTAGTCCGTGATCCGATAAGCCTGCACCGAAAAGGTTGTATCGGCGGTCAGCTGACGCATTTTTACCCCGTTGATCCGGAGCAGTTCGATAACGTCGTGCCAGCCCTGGGGAATGAGATAGGCTTTTGGGAGGGTTATGGATCCTTCCGGCAGGAAATAGTTGTAGAACCTGACCTGTTTTTCAAAAGGCTGCGAATGGTCGTAGTACATCCGCTGCATGCCCGTGACGTCACTGGTCTTATAGGCCGTCGCGTATCCTTTAAAAGAGATGATATCCCAGCGTGTCGTGTCTATTTTCCAGCCGAGGGGAGCGCTGCCGTCCTTTGCATAGTCTTTTATATCCCGCTGCCGTTTCTCATGGATGGCTGTAAGATGGGCTGAACCTTCGGTGATGACGGTTTGCATGAGCGCATAAGTGGACAGGACCCGGTCTTTGAAGGGTTTGAGCATGTGAGTTTCCGGCATAAAGGAGATAGTATGGAAAAGCGTGGCGTAGCCGGTGGAATAACGGGGTGGGTCATAGAACGCATCCCAGCCTTTTGCGGGGTTGCCTTCTTCAAAATTGACATAAGGCGTCATTGGCCAGCCTCTTTTGGCCATACCGGCAAAAAGAGCGGGTTGGAACACGTCGTGAAGAAAGGGGCCCAGCTCGCCGCCCAGCTTGTTCCACTGCGAACAAAGCAGCGTCATAGTATATTGATAGTCAGCTCCGTCGCTGACGTGGTTGTCGATTTGAAGATCGGGGTCGAGCCAGTGAAAGATCTGGGCAAAGGACCGCGCCTCCCGCGAATCATTCTTTGTAAAATCCCTGTTAAGGTCGAGGTTTTGTGAGTTGCCGCGGAAGCCGTAGGTGAGCGGGCCGTTTTGATTGATTTGGGAGCAGCATCCCCGGTTCAGCGCTCCGCCAATATTATATATCGGAATGATCGCGAGTGCGACGTTGTCGGGGATATGCTCCTTGCCGATGACGAGGTCCCTTATCAGCAGCATACTGGCGTCGACGCCATCCGGCTCTCCGGGGTGAATGCCGTTGTTAACAAAGATGATCAGTTTGCCTTGCTTTCGCCATATTGCGGGATCGGCCGTACCGTCGTTGGCGTATAAGACCACATGATAGGGATAGCCCGCATCGCTGATTCCCATTTCCCGGATGGAAACCTTTGGCGACCGCTTGTCCAGCTGCTGATAAAAGGAGATGCATTGTGCATAGGTGGCTGTTTCTTTGCCTGCGCTGGTCTCAAAAGGAGTGGTTAAGGACTGGGTATAAGCCCATAACGGCAGCAGGCCAAGAAGGAAGGAAAAATGTTTTCTCATAACACAAAATAAAAAAGCATCCTTTACCAGGATGCTTTTTTATCAAACTATTTTACAAATACATTCTAATACAACGAAGCGACTACTTCGCAGCGGAAGCTGCACCGATGGTGTTGATCTTACGTGCCAGCTTGCTTTTCAGATTGGCTGCTTTATTCTTATGAATAACGCCTTTCTTAGCCAGCTTGTCGATCATGGAGGCTACTTCAGGCAGTTTGTCCCCTGCTTCCTTCTGCTCCTTGATCGCCTTCAGGTCACGGATAGCGTTACGGGTAGTTTTACCGTAGTAACGGTTACGATCCCTGCGCTTTTCAGCTTGCCTTACATCTTTTTTGGTTGCCTTGTGATTTGCCATGAACTCGACATTTTTAGGACGGCAAAGGTATACCCCTCCTATGGAACTACCAAATTTAAACGAATGAAATTTTTAAAATTGTCCCCAGCCTGTTGATATGCCTGAAAAATGGTCTTTTTTCGTCCTGCCCGTCCTGTTCCTGCAGCAGGGATGGACATTAAAGCGGGGTTAGGATTGTACCGAATATCAAATAAATAGTAAAATACATTAAAATCCTCCCATTCCTTGATTAATTTTGAGCGATATTTGTGGGCAATTTTTAGTTCAACCAGCGTTTTCTATGAAGGACTATTCGTTTATAACTAATTCTCATCCAGCCTATATCGAGGGACTCTACCAGGATTTTGTAAAGAACCCCGAAGCTGTAGATCCCGAGTTCAGGAAATTTTTTGAAGGATTTGATTTTGCTGTAACCCAGGGTAAGTCCGTCCTCCTCAACGGTTCTAACGGTTCTGCCAACGGCAGCGTTACCGCTTCCTCTAACGTATTGACGACTTCCGATGGCGTAGACTGGAAAAAGGAGCTGGGCGCATATCGTCTCATTCTGGGCTATCGTAACAAAGGTCATCTGCTTGCCAAGACCAATCCCATCCGTCCGCGTAAAGATCGAGGCGCGAACCTGGATCTGGCCTTCTTCGGCTTTACGGATCAGGACCTGGATAAAAACTTTTTTGCCGGTAACCTTATCGGCCTCGGAACGACCACGCTTCGTAAGATCCTCGAGCATCTTCAGCAGACCTATGCCAGCCATGTCGGTATAGAGTTTAAATATATCAGCGATCAGAAAAAGGTCGACTGGCTCACCAATGAAATGGAGAACAAGTTTGCCAGCCCTCTTCCGCTGGAAACAAAAAAGCGAATCCTGGAAAAGCTGAACCAAGGCGTGATCTTTGAAAAGTTACTCCATACAAAATATATCGGTCAGAAGCGTTTCTCCCTTGAAGGCGGTGAAGCGACGATCCCTGCGCTTGACACTATTATAAATACCGCATCTGCTCTCAATGTGCAGGAAGTGGTCATCGGTATGGCGCACCGCGGTCGTCTCAACGTGCTGGCCAATATCATGGGCAAGACCTATGAGCAGATCTTCAGTGAATTCGAAGGCACCGCAAAAATGGATCAAACCATGGGCAGCGGTGACGTAAAATATCATATGGGTTATGGCAGTGAAGTTCAAACGGTGGATAACAAGACGGTCCATCTGAAACTGATGCCCAATCCTTCTCACCTTGAAGCCGTCAATCCGGTTGTCGTTGGCTTTGCCCGCGCAAAGGCTGACGTGCTTTACCAGAGCGATTTCGACAAGATCCTTCCTATCCTGATCCATGGGGATGCTTCCGCAGCCGGTCAGGGTATCATGTACGAAGTGCTGCAGATGAGCAAGCTAAAAGGCTACTATACCGGCGGCACCATACACTTTGTCATCAATAACCAGATCGGTTTTACCACCGACTTTGATGATGCCCGCAGCTCTGACTATTGTACGTCGCTGGCGGCGACCGTTCAGGCGCCCGTATTGCACATCAACGGCGATGACGCAGAGGCTGTCATCAAGTGCGCGCAGATAGCGACCCGCTATCGCCAGGAGTTCAACTCGGACGTATTTATCGACCTGGTTTGCTATCGTCGTCACGGACACAACGAAGGAGATGATCCCAAGTTTACTCAACCTCATCTTTATTCGCTGATCGATCAACATCCCAATCCAAGGGAAGTATATACGCAGTACCTGATCGACCACGGTGAGTCCGACGCCAAAGACCTGGCGAAAGAAATGGAGAAGAAGTTCTGGGGCGATCTGCAGGAAAGACTGGACGAAGTAAAACAGCACCCGCTGCCCTATACTTACCAGAAGCCGGATCTTTGGTGGCAAAGCCTTCGCAAGGCGAATGGCGCAGATTTCGATCAGTCTCCGACGACAGCTATCACCGAAGCCGACTTTAAAAAGATATTCGAAGCGATCATGTCCTGGCCGGAAAACTTTAAGCCATTGCGCAAAGTTGAAAAGCTGCTTCAGGATAAGATCAAGCTTTTTAATGAAGAAGGAAAGGTTGATTGGGCGACTGGCGAACTCCTGGCCTATGGCAGCTTCCTGCTCGACGGGAAGGATGTCCGTATGAGCGGTCAGGACGTACAGCGCGGTACTTTCTCTCATCGTCACGCCGTATTGCGCGACGAAAACACGGATCAGCTGTACAACCGTCTGAGCCGTCTCGAAGGAAAGAAAGGCGAATTCCGCATCTACAACTCCCTCCTCAGCGAATATGGCGTGCTTGGTTTCGAGTATGGCTATGCACTGGCCAACCCCAATTCGCTTGTCCTTTGGGAAGCGCAGTTCGGAGACTTCAGCAATGGCGCTCAGACGATCATCGACCAGTTCATTTCTGCAGCCGAACAAAAATGGCAGCGGATGAACGGCGTGACGATGCTGCTGCCTCATGGTTATGAAGGTCAGGGGCCTGAACATAGCAGCGCCCGTATGGAACGTTTCCTGCAATTGTGCGCAGAATACAATATTATCGTTACCGATATCACGACAACGGCCAACCTTTTCCATGCTTTCAGAAGACAGCTGGCCTGGCCTTTCCGCAAACCGTTGATCAACTTCTCGCCGAAAGCAAATCTTCGTCACCCCGGAACTTATTCTACTATGGCGGACTTTACGAATGGCGGCTTCAAGGAAGTGATCGACGACAGCTTTGTCGGTGATGCGGCCCAGGTGAAGAAAGTTCTCTTCTGCAGCGGCAAGGTCTACTTTGATCTGGCGGATCGTCAACAAAAGGAGAACCGGAAGGATGTCGCGATCGTGCGTCTCGAGCAGTTGTATCCGCTGCCTGTTCAACAGCTGGAGAACCTGTACAAAAAATACAACCAGGCAGCAACCTGGTTCTGGGTTCAGGAAGAGCCGCTTAACATGGGCGCCGCTTCCTTCCTGCAGATGAATCTGAAGACCATCAATTATGGTGTGATCAGTCGTCAGCCGAGCGCAGCGACAGCCACCGGCTATAGCAAGGTGCACGCGCAGGAGCAGGCAGAAATCATCGAAACAGCCTTCAGCATTTAAAGAGATCTAAACTTATCCTTCGCAGAGCTTTCGGCTTTTGCGACGGGTAACCGAGATAAATAAATTTTAATAAACACAACTCCCTTAGGGAGAAGGAGGATTAAATGATCGATATCAAAGTTCCGGCAGTAGGTGAGTCTATCAGCGAAGTAACGCTGGTAAAGTGGCTCAAACAGGAAGGACAGTATGTTGAACGTGATGAAGTAATTGCAGAGCTGGAAAGTGAAAAGGCAACATTCGAGGTCAACGCAGAAAAAGCAGGTGTACTAAAGACAGTAGGCAAAGAAGGCGATACCCTGAAGATCGGGGATGTCGTAGCACAGATCGACGAGACAGCCGCACGCCCCGAAGGCAGCAGCGCCCCGGCTTCCGCAGCCGCCCAGGCCCCGGCCGCCGCTGCTGCAACGGCCGCCTCTTCCAATGGCTCCGTTGCCAAAGCGCCTGTTGCAACGGCCACCGCCGCTGCACAAGGTCCGGTAACTTCTATCTCTAATGATATCAAAGCTACTCCTGTAGCAGCCGCTATCATCTCCGATAAAAAGATTGACGCAGGCTCCATTACTCCTACCGGCACAGGCGGTAAGATCCTGAAGCACGACGTCCTCGAAGCGCTGGCCCATCCCGGCCGCACTCCCGGCAAAGAGCTGTTTACCCGTGCGGATCGCCGTGAGAAGATGAGCAACCTCCGCAAGACGGTATCCCGCCGCCTCGTGGAAGCCAAGAATACCACGGCCATGCTCACCACCTTCAACGA
>JAATGQ010000149.1 GCA_015654595.1 Chitinophagales bacterium
AGCAATTGTTGGCCGCACACTCATCCGAAGAAGCAATGCCGGTGATCAAAAAATTGCAGCAGGCGATACGCGGCCTCAACTTTTCCACCCACAAGCAGAGCGTGGCCCTGTTCATATCCGCTGAAATGGTACGAGCCAGCTATATGGATTTTGAGGTGGAAGAAAGGTTGATCGTAGACAAGCCCTTCCGGGTCCGGGACCTGGCCGACTGCAAGCCGCCCGGAAAAGAATATTTACTTCTTCTGCTCAGCGGAAAGGAATCGAAAATGTATCTCGGGAATGGGAGTGGATTGCGGCTGATCAAGAGTAATACATCACAGAGTGTTTATGCATACATGAACGAGGTCCCCGAAAGAACAGGTAATTTTTCCGACCTGCCCGACCGGCACGAGATCATCCTCAACAAATTCATGCACCATATGGACGAAGGGTTGGGAGCTGTCCTGAAAGCCTATCCCCTTCCGGTATTCGTAGCGGGGACAGAAAGGGTAACAGGTCATTTTGCGCACTTCACCCGTTATGACAGGAACATTGCCGGATATATCCACAAACACTGTATGGATGCCAGGGAGGCGGAACTGGAAGACATGTTGCAACCTATGCTGGACAATTGGCAGCAGCTCCGGCAGCAATTGCTGTTACGCCAGATAGAAAAGGCCGCTGAGGCCGGCAAACTGGTCTGTGGTATCGAAGAAGCGCGGAAAGCCGCCGCCTGTAGCAATACCCGGTTAGTGATCGTCGAACGGGCTACTAACCCTGAAGACAGGGAAGGGTCCCGGACATTTTACAGCGAAGGACCCGTAGACCAGATCGTGGAAAAGGTGCTGCAAAACGGTGGGGACGTGGAAAAACTGGACCAGGGTCTTTTGGGCAAATATGGACCCGTCGCATTGATACGATATTATTAACCTCCCGATGGCTGATCGCGCCGCTTCAGACTAACTGGCATTATGACCGCTTATGACAACTTCTGACATGCGGAGAGGGATAAATCATTAAAAGTGATATTGAACATGCCTGATATTCGTACATTTAGTGCAAATTATCTTATCAGCTAATGTTCAAAGAAAAGTCGGTAAACATCTTATTATTATGCGTCTTTTTAGCGGCCTGTACGGCCGTGTTGCAATACATTTATCCCATCTATGGCTTTTTTGACAGTGGGCTGATCGCCGCTATCCTGCTAACGGTCTTCGTCAAGCAGGATCTGTCCACCCGGTTGTTCGGCGCGGTCAGCGTCTTTCTGATCATTCTCGCAACATTCTATCCGCATAAAAATATCGGTCCCGGACAAGTACTGCTCCAGCATCTGTATTCGCTGATCGTCGTCATCGTCGCCACCATTTTCGTCCTGTACGTGAAAAAACTTTACCGTAGCATCGAGGCGGAGCAACACCAGGTAAAAGCCCTGTTCGAACATTCTACCGAGGGCATTGTCCTGACCAATGACCAGGGGAAGATCGTACTGCTAAACCCCGCCGCCTACCAGCTCTTCGAATACGAACACCACGAGCTGCCGGGGCAATCCATCGATCTGCTGATCCCACAACGGTTCCATGGCCGGCATGTCAGGGACCGGGAAGAGTTCTACCATCACCCGGGCAATCGCACCATGGGGCATGGACGGGACCTCTTCGCCCGGAAGAAGGACGGCACGGAATTTCCCGTCGAAGTGAGCTTGAGCTACTACCGGCAAAAGAATGTATTGTTTGTCATCGCCTTCGTCGTGGACATAACGAAACGCAAGCACGCCGAACAGGAGCTGCTGGAACGGAAGACCCAGCTGGAGCAGATCACCACCGACATCAGCAAGCTCAATACGGAGCTGGAAACAAAGGTGGAGCAGCGAACGCTGATCCTTCGCGAAGCCTTGCAGGAACTGGAACACTCCCAGGCTGAACTCAACGAGGCCCTGAGCAAGGAAAAAGAGCTGAACGAAATAAAATCCAGGTTTGTCTCAATGGCCTCCCATGAGTTCCGGACGCCACTCAGCACCGTCCTGTCGTCCGCAGCCCTGCTGAGCCGCTACACACAGACGGATGAGCAGGAAAAACGGGACAAGCATATCAAACGCATAAAGGACTCGGTCAAGCACCTCAACGACCTGTTGGAAGATTTCCTGAGCCTCGGCAAACTGGAAGAAGGCAAGATCAGGATGGTACCGTCGGAATTCCCGATAAAGGAATTCCTGGAGGAAGTGGTCGAAGAGATGCAATCACTGGCCAGGGAAAGCCAACAGATCCGTTGCGAGTACACAGGAGCCGCGACATTCTTCAGCGACAAGCGGCTCTTAAAAAATATCCTGATCAACCTGCTCAGCAATGCGGTCAAATTCTCACCGGAAAGCGCCACGATCGAACTGGCCGTGACCCATTCCCCTGACGGTGGTCTAAGCTTATCTGTAAAAGACCAGGGCATTGGCATCTCCCCCGAGGATCAGCAGCACTTATTCAGCAGTTTTTTTCGGGGAGCAAATGTGATAAATATAGAGGGGACAGGTCTGGGACTACACATCGTCAAACGGTATATTGACCTTTTAGGGGGATCAGTCCGGCTGGAAAGCCAGCTTGGAGAAGGGACACGCGTCACTGTTGACCTGCCCGGGAATCCTCAGCAGTTCTCTGCATAAGCGCATTTATCGATATCCATACCAAATATGCCAGTGCCGCAGGCAAGGCCGCATCTTCCTTTTCCCGGACTGAGAATAATCATCCCCCGATATGACCAGCTTCAGGACAAGCGTCACCGGCATCACCTACTTTAGCCCATTACAAACGAACCTATATGGCTCTACCCACCAGATTACAAGCCTTCCTGAATGAGGCGGGTGATATAGCCCGCTTCACCAGCCGCTATTTCCTGCAGGGCAGCCGGCCACGATACGAATTCCGCGAGCTCATGAGACAATGTTATATCATCGGCTACAATTCCTTCCCGCTGGTAGGACTGACCGGTTTTATCATGGGCCTGGTGCTCACCATGCAGCTGCGCCCATCCCTGGTCGTTTATGGCGTCGAATCCCAGTTGCCGATCATGGTGGGCATCGCTATAGTAAGAGAGATCGGACCGGTCATAACCGCCCTCATCTTTGCCGGCAAAATTGCCAGCAGCATGGGCGCCGAGCTGGGCTCCATGAAGGTCACCGAGCAGATCGACGCGATGGAGGTCAGCGGTACCAACCCGTTCAAATACCTCGTCGTAACAAGAGTAGCCGCCTCCACCCTGATGCTGCACATACTGGTCATACTCGGAGATGCCATTTCCCTCTTCGGCTCCTTCATCGGCATCAACATCCGCTCCAATACCAGCTTCTCCCTGTTCTTCCGGCAGATCATCAATGACTTCAGCTTCGGTGACGTCCTGCCGGCTTATATAAAGACCTATCTTTTCGGCTTCGCGGTCGGTATCATCGGCACCTATAAGGGTTATAATTCTCAGAAAGGAACAGAAGGCGTTGGAAAGGCAGCCAACTCCGCAGTCGTAATTTCCTCGATATTCATTTTTGTCATCGATCTGATAGTCGTTCAGATCACAGACCTCCTTGGCCTGAATTGAACCATGCAAACACCCCAACCATACCAACCAGGTCCTCCCCTGCAACCCGGGCCCCAGCCGGATCTGACTCCACAACCCTCCGCCCCTGGCAGCAGCGATACCGTTATTGTTATCCAAAACCTTTGCAAAGCCTTTGGCACACATGTCGTACTAAAAGATTTTAACCTGACAGTAGGAAAAGAAGAAAATGTGGTGGTCCTTGGCAGATCAGGCGCAGGCAAATCCGTTCTTATAAAATGTATCATCGGCCTGCTAAGACCAGACAGCGGCCGCATTCTGGTTTTCGACAGGAACATCCCGGACCTCGACCACGAAGAGCTGGACAGGATACGCGCCAAACTGGGCTTTCTCTTCCAGAGCAATGCGCTCTATGATTCCATGACAGTCAGAGCCAACCTCTAATTCCCGCTGCGCCGGCACTGGATCAAAATATC
>JAATGQ010000153.1 GCA_015654595.1 Chitinophagales bacterium
AGCACCGACATATAGGACAGCTACCCCACCGCTGAGCTTGGCCAGCCGCTCCTGCAGCTTTTCCTTATCATAGTCGGAAGTAACATTGGCTACTTGTGCCCTGATCTGCGCGATCCGCGCCTGGATATCCTCTTTCTTACCTTTCCCACCGATGATCGTCGTATTATCCTTATCGATGGTCACGCCATCCGCTGTCCCAAGATAGCTCATATCGGCATTTTCCAGCTTATAGCCCCTGTCTTCGCTGATCACTGTACCACCTGTAAGGACCGCTATATCTTCAAGCATCTCCTTCCGGCGATCGCCGAAGCCTGGCGCCTTGACGGCAGCGACCTTCAACGTTCCCCTGATCTTGTTCACTACCAGGGTAGCCAGGGCTTCGCCTTCCAGGTCTTCTGCTATGATCAGCAGCGGCCGCCCGCTTTGCGCCGTCTTTTCCAGGAGTGGCAGCATATCCTTCATGACTGAGATCTTTTTATCACAGATCAGGATGTAAGGATGCTGCAATTCAGCTTGCATCTTATCTGAATTAGTCACGAAATAAGGCGAAACATAGCCCCTGTCGAACTGCATTCCTTCCACCACCTCGACGGTCGTAGTCGTTCCCTTGGCTTCTTCCACGGTGATCACTCCTTCCTTGCCCACTTTGGAGAAGGCTTCTGCGATCAGCCTGCCGATAGTCTCGTCATTATTTGCCGATACCGTGGCCACCTGCCTGATCTTTTCGTTGTCATCGCCTACAGCCTGCGACTGCTGCTGGAGATTAGCCACGACAGCCGCTGCAGCCTTGTCGATACCCCGTTTCAGATCCATAGGGTTAGCCCCGGCAGCAACGTTCCTGAGCCCCTCGGAGATGATGGCCTGTGCCAGCACGGTGGCAGTCGTGGTGCCATCGCCGGCTGCGTCGGCAGTCTTGGATGCGACTTCTTTTACCATCTGGGCGCCCATGTTCATAATGGGATCCTCAAGCTCGATCTCTTTGGCCACACTCACACCGTCCTTGGTAATGGTGGCAGTGCCGAATTTCTTTTCCAGGACGACATTACGTCCCTGGGGGCCAAGCGTCACTTTTACGGCATTGGCCAAAATATCGACGCCCTGCTTCATTCTATTTCTGGCATCGATGTCAAAAAATAGTTGTTTTGCCATAACAATTGATTTGAATGTCAGAAGATCAGATGAGTACTAAATGCTGTTACACGATAGCAAGGATGTCCGATTCCCGCATGATCAGCAGGTCTTCGCCGTCGATGCGGACCTCCGTGCCCGAAAATTTTCCGTATAACACGGTATTGCCTTCTTTGACGGTGGTCGGCTCGTCTTTTTTACCCGGTCCGACGGCAATCACCTTACCGCGTTGCGGCTTTTCCTTAGCTGTATCGGGAATAATAATGCCTCCGGCTGTTTTCTCTTCGGCAGGCGCCGGTTTGACAATGACCCTGTCATGAAGTGGGGTGAGATTCAGTGTACTCGACATAATTTTATGATTTTGAATGTTTAAAAACAAACTCATTTAACTACGCTCAATAGTATACTTCGATTGATCATATGATAGCCGTTTGTGCGTTTACAAGCGCTATGCCAGTCGGAAAAAATGAAAAAAATTCAGAAAAAAATGTCAGTCGGGTTGTCAGAATTTCAGCAAGACGGTCGGAATACGCTCACCCTAAAAGATCGCGATCATCTGATTTTTTTCAAGCTGCCCCATAGAATTTTCCTGGAAAAGGTGTTCGAAATCACCTCCAGTTTCTTACGCTGCGCAGTAGCCCGAGCACTGCAGGTTCTGAAACTGTGTGGAATGAATAACACGTTGCGGCACAAGCAATAAAGTGTTGTTTTTGATCTGTTGTCAGCATTCAGAAGCAATATCGTGATTTTGTGTTTAAACAACACTCCTGACTGTTTTATTGATACTTTTTTGTTTGAACGCAATGCAAGAGCCATTAATTGAATTTTGAAGTGAAGGGCGCTGCACGAGCATTCGCGCCTGATCGACCGGATCACGACAAAGGAAGACAGGCTTGCGAAGAATGATCTTTTGAAAACGTGGAAGGTTCTTCGATTTTCAAACTAGGAGAAACCGGGGCAAATATGTATATTTAAGTCATGCGATATTTCTTAATACTGCTTTTGACGACAGCCCTGTTCCAGACGAAAGGCCAGAACATCCCCTATGGGAACAACCCGACGGCAGGCCATTACTTTGACGGACGCGGGTTCAAAATGTATTACGAAGAATATGGAAAGGGTGAACCGCTCCTGTTGTTTCATGGCAACGGAGGATCGATATGGACCATGAGAAACCAGATCGCCTGGTTTTCTCCACGCTACAGAGTCATTGCGATCGACACCCGGGCCCATGGAAAGTCCACGGACCAAAGTGATTCCCTGACCTTTGAACAGATCGTAGACGACTTCAACGCGCTTTTGGAATCACTGCACCTGGACAGCTGTTATGTCATCGGCTGGAGCGACGGAGGGATCGATGCGCTTTTATTGGCCATCCGGCATCCTGACAAAGTTAGAAAAATGGCGTTTACCGGCGCAAACCTTTGGCCGGATACAACCGGGCTTACGCCTCAGGTATACCATATGATCAAGAACGGCAGTGAGAACCTCCGTAAACAACATCAAACCCCCCAGATCCACAACGAGCTGAAGATATCCGATCTGGACTACCTTCAACCGCATATCACGCTGGAACAATTACACGGGATCAAATGCCCGGCGCTGGTAATCGGCGGCGATCATGATGCAATACCCGTACTGCATACGGTTTTGATCGCGCAGAACATTCCGCATTCTTACCTTATGATCGTCCCGAATTCCGGGCATATTATCCCGATAAATGAGCATAAGGACGAGTTCAACACGGAAATCGATCATTTTTTTGCCAGACCTTATCGGATACCGGGAGTGTTTGAATAAGTAGAGAACAATCAGAGATACCGGTCTTTCTCGTCGATCGGCATATCGTTTATACTGGCAAAACGTTTCCGCATCAACCCATTTTCATCAAATTCCCAAAGCTCGTTACCATAACTCCTGTACCATTGCCCGGCTGCGTCATGCCATTCGTATTCGAAGCGCACGGCCATCCGGTTCTCGCGGAAACCCCAAAGCTCCTTTTTCAGCTTGTAGTCCAATTCCTTCTTCCATTTGCGGGTAAGGAATGCTTTCACCTCTTCGCGGCCATTGATAAATTCTGTTCGATTACGCCACTGTGTATCGACAGTATAGGCCAGACATACTTTTTCCGGATCGCGGCTGTTCCAGGCATCTTCGGCCATCTGCACTTTTTGAAGGGCGGTCTCCTGCGTAAAAGGAGGTAACGGTAGTTTTTGTTCCATGATCCAAAGTTCGATAGATTAATTAAATCCTTAAAACGCTTTTTCCCTCCCCAACCCGTCACTGATGGCAAAGGTTCCTTTGACGGGGAACGGCTGTCTCAGATAAAAGTAGACAGCCGTTTTTTTCATTTATGTCCGGCAAAGGTTCCTTTGACGGAGGGAGCGAACCTCAGCCCGGGCTTAGTCTGCCTGTGAATCAACCAGAACGATCTTAAGACCAATCGTCTGGCTGGGAGGATTTACAACACTGCCGTCAGAGCCCTGAGCCTCTACGGTGATTCCGCCTTTCTGATAGTTGTAGATAAAGCTGACCCCATCCAGCACATCGGGAAGGGCTTCATAGATCGTGTTGTCAGAAGTAATGTACACCAATACTCCATCGGTCTGTGTTACATAATCGTCGATCTGGGGAACAGCTACCTGGTTGTAGTACGTTTTGGTACTGTTATCATACTGCCAGTTACCTGGTTGCAAGGTTGCATAAATGGTTTGATTGGGCTGAACTACCTGTGTCTTTTTGCAATTGGAAAAGAGAAGGCCCACTAATAGCAGTGGACATAGAAGGAATGACCGCATACTGGTGTTTTTTAAATAGGTTAACAAAATCTGAACTCAAAAGCTCAGCAACTTGTGTGCCTAACGCATTATTTTTCAATACAAAATGTATTCTTTGGCCATTTTTAACTCTTCGCACCGGTAAAGCGATGGACAATGTTCACCGGATAATCAACAGCTCCGGCCCAACCTTAAATACCATTCCCCCCTGCAAAGTTCGGAATCCTTTCCGGACCTTTTCTGGACCTCCCAAACCAGTAAATTTGGACCTCTGAAACCAGTTGGACAGGGCTTTTCTGCCGCAACTTTGCCCTACAAAATCTCAATCAATGCAAAATTCAGAACTGGTCCTGGTCACGGGCGGAAACGGCACGGTCGCCATACACTGTATTCTTCAGTTGCTGCAGAAAGGTTATCGGGTGAGGACCACCCTTCGCTCTGTCAACAAAAAAAATGAGGTGATCGACATGTTGAAAACCGGCGGCCTCAGTAAATTTGATAACCTTTCTTTTATCGAGGCTGACCTTGCAAAAGACACAAACTGGGACGCTGCCTCCAATGGCTGTAAATATATATTGCATGTCGCTTCGCCAACACATCTGGAATCACCGGATGAAAGTGAAATGATCGGCGCCGCCGTTGACGGCGTACTTCGCGTATTGAAGGCGGCGCGGGACGCCCAGGTCAAACGAGTGGTACTAACGTCCAGTTTTGGAGCGCTCGGATTCAGCAATAAAGACCGCAATACGGAAACCACCGAAACCTATTGGACGGATCCCAATGAGAAAGGCTTATCGGCCTATGAAAGATCAAAAGGCCTGGCAGAACGCGCCGCCTGGGATTTTATGAAAAACCAGGGCGGTAACCTGGAATTAGCCGTCATCAACCCCGTCGCTATCTTTGGACCATTGCTGGGACCCGCTAAATCGCCCAGCTTCGGCTTGCTCAGAAGGCTGGTGGACGGCTCCATGAAAGCGGTTCCCCATATTCCGCTGAACGGCGTGGACATCAGCGACGTAGCCGATCTGCATATCCGTGCCATGATAACGCCCGAGGCGGCAGGGCAACGTTTTATCGCATCGGCGGATGGCAGGATTTCTTTGCCGGAAATCGCTAAATTGCTCAAAGAAAAAAGGCCTGCCCTATCGGCTAAGGTCTCTTTAAAGACCCTGCCCAATTGGGTGATCAGCATAGGCGCGTTATTCAACCCGCAGGCAAGACATGCAAAACTCTTCCTGGGAATAAACCGAAGGGTAAGCAATAAAAAAGCAAAGCAAATACTGGGGTGGACACCCCTTTCAACAAACGAAGAAGCTATCTTAGCATCAGTGGAAAGTATGATTAAATTTGGAATGATCCCATGACCATAAACGATGCGCAGCCCTGTTTAAGCGGGCCGGGACTTTTATTGGAGCAGTTTATACCCGATCATGTCTTTTTGTACGTCACACAAGGCGCCATTACGGGCTATGACGGCAACAAAAGCTATACGCTAAGACAAGGCGACTATTGTCTTGCACGAAAAAACCGGCTGGCGAGGTATTACAGCGAAAAAGAGACCGGGGTCGAAAGAATCGTCTTCTGCTTTGAAGAGGCATTTCTACGAGCCTTCCAGGAAAAGTACAAACTATCAGCAGCAGGTTTTAACCAGCCAGATACGTTCGTGCCGATCACGACATCGGAAATGATCCCCGCATTCATCCATTCGTTAAAGCCTTACACCGACGCTTCTGGAAAGATAAATGCCGCATTTGAGGATGTGAAATATGAAGAACTATTGATCATCCTGTTGCAGATCCAGCCTGAGCTGGGAGGGCTGCTTTTCGATTATGCCAGCCCTGAAAAGATAAACCTGGAAGAATTTATGAACCGCAATTACAAATTCAATGTCAGTATCGAACGGTTTGCTTATCTGACAGGACGCAGCCTATCGGCTTTCAAACGGGATTTTAAGACTATATTCCATGAATCTCCCAATCATTGGCTTATTCAAAGACGGCTAAAGGAAGCCTATATCCTCCTTGAGAAGGAGAATAAAAAGGCTTCTGAGATATATCTCGATCTTGGCTTTGAAGACCTGTCTCATTTTTCGTTCGCTTTCAAAAAGCAATTCGGTCTGAGGCCAACCGAACTTGCGGATAAAAGAAAGGGCAAATGATCCGACCCGAATTATTTCGGCCATTCCATCACCCTTACCCCTATCTGCCTCCTGTACATCGCCGGTCCTGTCATTCATCTGCCGAATACCCGGCGGTATCATTGCGCTTGCCCTCTAGTTAAACTGCCGTCTGAACTCCAGCGGGGAAAGGTTGGTTTTGCTTTTAAAGAGCTTACTGAAGGACTGGGAATATTCAAATCCAAGCGCATAAGCGACCTCGCTAACCGATAAATTGGTGGTAGACAGGATCTCCTTTGCTTTTTCAATCATCTTGTCGTGAATAAGCTGTTGCGCATTTTGCCCCGTCATGGCGCGCAGCATATCGCTCAGATAACTGGGGGAAAGATGCAGGCGTCCTGCGAGATAGGCGACAGTCAACACCCCCTTATGCTGTTGCGCGCTGTCGTTAAAATAGTCGTCCACTACCCCGTCCAGCTTTTGCAACAGGTCGTTGTATACAGCCTTTCGCGTAATAAACTGCCTTTTGTAAAAGCGGTTGGCAAAATTGAGCAGCAGCTCGATCTGGGCGATGACAACGTCCTGGCTGAAATCGTCGATCCTGCTGTTCAATTCGGTTTCCATCATCCGGAAAATGGAAAGGATGGTGTCTTTTTCTTCGTCGGACAAATGCAGGGTCTCGTTCACACCGTAAGCAAAATAGCCGTATTGTTTGATTTTTTTGGCGAGGGGATACCCGTTAAAAAAATCGGGATGTATCAACAGCGTATAGAGGGAGCAGGCGTTGGCATCCTGGTCTTCGTCGCTGGCGTGCCCTATGACCTGGTTGGGCGCGGCAAACAACAAACCGCCGCCATCGAAATCATAGTAATTCTGCCCGTATTTTACTTTTCCGCCAAGGTTTGGCTTGTAGGATATCTTATAGAACTTCAACACGTGTGATCCGGGCAATCCTCTAGTTCCGGGCATAATCTCAGTACCATTGATCAGACTGATCAACGGATGTTTTGGTTTCGGTAAGCCCATTAACCGGTACGCTTCCGATATGGAATCGAATTTATACTGTGGAGGATCTTCTTTTTTCATTGTATAACGATAAACAATGATAACCGATAGGCTAAATTATCGGTTATCATCGAGATAGAAATAGTTTATTTAGACTGGCCCTGCGCGGCGCTGGAGACGTCGGCCCAGGCATCCCAGACGGCCAGCCTTTCGTTATAGGCAGCACGCATGCCCGGCAGACCATGACTGCCTAAAATAAATCGCAGCGGCGGCTGTTCAGCGTCGACAACAGCAAAGAGCGCCTCCGGTGTAGCGTTTGGATCACCCCTCTCCAGTGTACGCAATCCATCCACAAATTTTGCTTTAAAGTCCGTATAGACGTCGAGTCCTTCCGAAAATTTAATCGACTGCGGACTTCCGAATTCGGTGGCATAGGCGCCGGGCTCGATAATGGTAACATGGATACCAAACGGCTTTATTTCCGCCGCCAGGCTTTCGTGAATTGCCTCAAAAGCCCATTTGGAAGAACAATAATAGCCGATCACGGGCAGTGCCACATGCCCCAGATTGCTCGATACTCCTACAATATGACCATATCCCTGTTTACGCAATAAGGGTAGTGCGGCTTGGATGACGGACACGGGGCCGATCACATTTGTTTCATAGAGTGCACGAACTTCCTCTGGTTTTCCTTCCTCAATAGTACCAACCAATGAATACCCTGCATTGTTTAAAACGATATCCAGTTTTCCAAAATGAGCAAAAGCTTGCTCTACTGCGGTCCTTGCCTGTTGGGGATTGGTTACATCCAGGTCAAGCGTCAGTACGTTGTCGCCATATTTCGCCTTCAATTCAGCGATGCTTTCCCTGTTACGGGCGGTGGCCGCAACCTTATCGCCGCGCTTCAGCGCGGCTTCTGTCCAGATGCGTCCAAAACCTCTTGAAGATCCCGTGATAAACCAGACTTTACTTTCTTCTTTTTGACGTGGCATAATCTTTTAGTATTTATACCACAAAGGTCGATAGTTGCCGGGACCGGCATGTGTGCAAAACGGGGGCATTTGTGTTCAAAATGCGTAGTTGTCAAGAACCTTTTCAAACGCCATACGGGGAGCCCCTCTGAAAAACACCTCCCCGCAGTATACATACCCCAGCTTTTCAAATATTTTAAGCATCCCGGGGTTGTCGAAATTGGTATCTGCCTTCAGACTTCTGATGCCTTTGGCAACGGCAAAATCTTCAATCCCTTTCAGCATCTTTTGAGCGAGTCCCTTTCCGAGATGATCTTCACTAATCGCAACCCGGTGGTAAACGACAAAATCCCCATTCGTTATCCATTTACCCAGGATGCCCTCATAGGCGTGCTCATCGTTGATCAGGATCGCGCAATACCCTACCACCACCTCTCTTTCTGTCAAAACATACCCATAACTGTTGGTGATATCAGCGCTGACTACCGCAGGGTTGGGATAGCCATCCTGCCATTGGCTGCTGCCGTCGGCTTTTCTCCTGGCTATTGCCTGTTGTAAAATTTGCCAGATGGCATCCTGATCCTGCTTATCTGCCTTTCTGAATATGTACTCCATAGCTTTCCTGAAAGAAAGCAAATTAGGAATTTAATTCCTTATCAACATCCTTAACGCCGCCTCATTTATTTTTTGGCCAGCTTTTTACGGTGATCTTTCGCCCATAAAACCATTTGTTCTACGATCGGTATGATCGACTTGCTGTATTCTGTCGGTGTATAACTTACCGACCGCAGCGAGTCATCATAGACGGTACGCACAATCAGCTTGTTTTGTTCAAGCTCTTTCAATTCTTTTGACAAAACCCTTGTGGTGATCGGGTCAAGACTTCGCTGTATATCCCGGAACCGATCGTTCCCGTCGTGTATGGAAGCCAGGATAAGGAGTTTCCACTTCCCATTGATCACATACATAAAGTCCTGCAGATATCTTAAAGCCTGCTCTCTAGGCATTCCTTTCATAACTTTTCGATTTTGGTATCCCACGGTATACTGGTATCAAAAATATATCATTAGGGGCATACATTTGAAAAAACATTTACGTTATGCAGTACAAAAAGTTAGGCCAGACGGGCCTTGATGTCTCTCCTATCTGTATTGGTTGTATGGGATTCGGAGACCCTTCCCGCGGTCATCCTACCTGGGCGATCGGTGACGCCGCCAGCCGCCCGATCATCCGTCACGCACTGGAAGCGGGGATCAATTTTTTCGACACGGCAAACCTCTATTCGCAAGGAACAAGCGAGGAAACGCTGGGAAAGGCGCTTAAGGAATATGCCAATCGCGACAACGTAGTCATTGCCACCAAGTTGTTTGCGCCCATGCGTACCGGAGCGAATGCAATGGGACTATCCCGGAAGGCGATCATGACCGAAATCGACCATAGTCTGCGACGGCTTGGCACCGACTATATCGACCTCT
The DNA here is from genome assembly GCA_015654595.1 of Chitinophagales bacterium. Lineage (GTDB taxonomy): Bacteria > Bacteroidota > Bacteroidia > Chitinophagales > Chitinophagaceae > Puia. Next base: position 9,473 of record JAATGQ010000153.1, read on the forward strand.
ACCAGATACACCGCCGGGATCAGACCACGCCGTGGGAAGAGACCCTGGAAGCGCTGCATGACCTTGTAAAGATGGGCAAAGTACGCTACCTGGGCGCCTCTTCGATGATGGCATGGGAGTTCAGCAAAGCGCGGCATCTCCAGAAGACCAATGGCTGGGCTGCCTTCGTGTCGATGCAGGATAACTATAATCTACTAGCCAGAGAAGAAGAAAGGGAAATGATACCCCTTTGCGCAGACGAAGGCGTACAGACGATCGTATACAGTCCGCTGGCCCGGGGACGCCTCGCCCGCCCCTGGGGAGCAACCTCCGCGCGCGAACAGGCCGAACCTTATGCCGCAAAAGTTTTTTCATCAGCCAGTGATCAGGCGATCATTGAGGCAGTGACGGCTGTTGCGGCCGAACGCGGCGTAAGCCAGGCGCAGATAGCATTGGCGTGGTTGATGCGCAATCCTGTCGTTTGCGCGCCTATCGTTGGAGCGCTCAAAACAAGCCATATCGACGAAGCGATCGCTGCACTCTCGATTACATTGAGCGACGAAGAAGCGCAGCGGCTGGAGTCGGCCTATACGCCGCGCACCGATATACAGGGTATATCCGATCCGAAGATACTGGCCCGCATGGCTGCTGAGTCAGGCGTCAGAACAGCGTCGGCTTAGTATGCAGAAGGGTCTTTGTTCATGATACATCCGGAAATTGCAGGGTCAACTGCTGTTGAACCATGCCGTATTCGGATTATCCCCATTTCCCCAATTAGCGGCTTTTAATGATCAGCAGCATAAGTCAGCCAAAGCACATCATCATCAATTTGTTGACACTCCCGGAGCTTGAACAGGATCGAATCTTTTTTCCTTTTCTTATCACTGATCTCAAAAACCGACGGCGTATCTTTTCTACCGTCAACCACCGGCAGCAGCAACTGATGAAATTCGTCAACCAGTCCTTCATTCAGAAAACTTCCATTGATATGGCCTCCGCCTTCCAGCATCAGCTTCTCTATATTGAATAAGGTGCGTAATTTATGCAGGGCCACCGGCAGATCGATAGAATCCTTGCCGGCAAAGATATAGGACAGGCCGATCTCGCGCAGGTGATGCAGATAGGCGTCAGAGACTTTTTCGGTAAGGATCGTGATGACATGATCTCCATGCATGGTATCGCTTTTCCATCCCAGCTTACCCTGACTATCGATGGCGATCGCAAAGGACGGTGCGTTGGACCCAGCAACAAAATCTTCCCGACCCAGGGATTTTGTATTTTGAGAAAGGATCGGCGCCTGAAAATGCGTAAAATCCTTTTCCATCGTTGTACGACCTACAATCCAGGCAGGAACGCCTATCTTTTCGTGCGTCTCTTCAAACTTACCACGCAAACGCTGGATGCGGGGATCATTCCCCCACGCGTCGGAAAGGATCTTCCCGTCTAAAGAAGTCATCATTAAACAAATTACGTAAGGCTTCGTTGTCATTTCTTTTCTATTTAGATGCTTATTGTATATCGCTATTCCGATGCTGAAGCCCCCATTTCTTCATCTCTTCCAGCAAAGGCAGGGTCGTCCGGCCGAATTTCGTGAGCTTGTATTCAACGGTCGGTGGTACGGTGGCAAAAACTTCCCGGCTGATCAACCCATCGGCCTCCAATTCGCGCAGCTGATTGGTAAGCATGGTAGGCGATATGCCCATCACTTCTCTTTCAGGCACTTTAAACCGTCTCGGCTCGCCCGTCTTCAGCGCATTCAAAATGCGTATCTTATATTTCCCGCTAAGCATACCGACCGCATACTCTACCGGGCAGATATTTTGCGTCAATTTTATTCCCTTCATTTCCAATAAAGCTACAGTTTTCTTTACTAATACATGTTCCGTATTCATGGATCATCAGGCGCCGGCGAAGTTGTCGCAATCGGCGATGGCGTCCCTGCCGGCTATCTTGGCACTGCAGCTTCAAACAACAGCCATCTTTGATGCGGTAGGCAGCGCGATAATCAATAAGATCATCGATCTTATTCCCAATGAATCGACGATCTATTCCTATGGCTTCCTTGGCGACGATGTACCCCTTACGCTTTTTGCACGCCAGATCCTTTTCAAAGGGCTCACGATAAAGTCTTTTGCGAATATCCGAACCTCGACCGTCAGTGATCCTCAACAGCTGGCTGACGCGTTACAGCTGATGGCAAGTATCATTGATATGCCGCATTTTAAAACAAAAGTCGGACGGTTATACAGCCTGTCAGCAATAGAAGAGGCGCTGGTTTACGCTCCCGCCGATATTTCCAGGGCGGTGTTGACCTTTATATAAGCAAAAAGAGGATGCCTCAGTTTACGAGACACCCTCCCCGGCAAAGTGCGCATTGCCGGATATACTGGAAAAGAGGCTGTTTACTTTGCATTTGAGGCAGCCTCTATTGTCATCATAGGCCGCTACTACAGCTTGAACAGCTGGCCCAGCTTTTTATCCAGATCTTCGCCGCGTAAATTTCTGCCGATGATCTTCCCATTGGGGTCGATCAGGTAATTGGTTGGAATAGCCTCAACGCCATACATGACAGCCGCCTGACTTTGAAACCCCTTTAGTTCAGAGATCTGTGTCCAGGGCAGGCTATCCATTTTTACGGCATACAGCCAGGCCTTTTTTGTCTTCTCGTCGTCAAGCGAGACGCCCAGGATCGTAAAGTTGTGGTCCTTGTATTTGTTGTAGGCCTTCAGGTAATTGGGATTTTCGGCCCGGCAGGGTTTGCACCAGGATGCCCAGAAATCCAGCAGTACATAGTGACCGCGGAAATCGGAGAGCTTGACGGGTTTTCCGGTAGAATCGTACTGTGTAAAATCCATTGCTACCCTGCCGATATTGGTTTTCTTCGATTTGTCGATCATATCCTGGATCTTCTTCCCGGATGGCGACTTCCGTAAGCTGGCGGGGAAGAAGGCATATTTGGCCTGCGCCGTGTCCGGATTGAAATTGTAGGCCAGCTCCGTGGACCGGAAAGCCGACAACGCAATATAGGAATTGGGATGACTGTAAATAAAACTCCGGGTGACACTGTCATATCCTTTCTGTGTGGCTTCCTGGATGGCGCGCGCGCTCCTTCTCCATAGACTGTCTTTGCGCTGTTCGGGTGTCAGTGATTGATATACGGCCACCAGCGAGTCCGCCGATTTGCGATAGGGCCGCTGCAACATGCGGAGCTGCCTCTCCTCTTCATTGGAAAGGGAGCCTTTTACCACTGCATTCTGGATAGAATCCGTCGCCGTCACGGTGATATCTGAATTTTCGAGCGAGAAATCGATCTCGTCCTGACGGCTGAATTTCTGACGGGTGATGGTGTCGTGCTTAAGATAAATGGTTGCATTGTCCGGCTCTTCGACCCTGCCTTTGAACGTAAACCGGCCATGCTGCAGGACCACCGAGTCTTCTGCCAGCTGACCGTCCTTACCATGATAAACAAGTATGGCTTTAGCCGGCGCATCCAGTGTGCCGACCTGTCCGTGAATGGTATAGCCATTTTGTGCAAATAAGCTCAGAGGCAGGCAGCAGGCCGCAGTTAAAAAGTGTTTTCGTTTCATTATTATTTTGTTTGATTTGGTAACTACAGTGAAAATGGATTAAGGCTCCAGCTCTATCCCGCTGATGATAACAAGGTTATAGGTCGACGCATAGATCACGGCGGATAGTACGGTAAAGCGCAGATAGGCGGCATGAACGGTACCCGTATTCAGGGATTGCTCGTTATTGACGAGATTCCCGGTATAAGTCCCGTTATCCGTCCAATTGACCCCATCCAGGCTTGTTTCTATATGTATGGAAGTGGGATAGCCGCCATTCTTGGGATAGGCAAGAGAAGGCGGGTAAAAATAGTCTACGGTTCTAAAGGTTACCGTACTGTTGAAGCCGATCTCAAACCACTGAGGCATTTGCTGGGCGACCGCACTGGCCCAATACGTTACCTGGTCATCTTTGTCGATGAGATAGGAAGGCGCCCTGGTCGTGCTGCTCTGCGAAGAATACGCAGCGATCGTCCAGTTTGTCTTCGGAAGATATTTGGGGTCTCCTGTTCTGAATACCATATACAATACCTGGTTGGATGGCGCTTCATCCGGGTCTCCGTCGACTGCCTGGACAACGATCGGCAAAACATAAGTGGTGTCGGGGTTGAGCTTGGATTCCTGTACGATATTGATCTGCGCAGAATCGGAGATCGACGCCCCTGCAGAGATTTCGACCATTGTTTTGTAGAAAAAATAAGAGGAGGTCGGCAGCAGGATCGCATTGCCATATTGCTCCCTGTAATAGATGATCTTTGTCGTATCCACCGCAAAGGTCACCCAGTGATTGGATGCAGCCGTCTTTCCCGATAGCCGGGCCGTCAGCCCCAATACCAGGGTGGAATCGCCTTTTACGGATAAGGACTGTACCAGGGTATCTACGTTTCCCGGCAGTTCTATGCTGACGCTGCCTGTGGGCAGCGCCTGTTTGGAGCTATCCTTGTGACAGGACGCCAAGAGCCAGATCAACGATGCATATAGGATCAGATGATTTTTTGACATGATGTACTTTTTTATAATGAGGAAGGATTAGGGATTTTGCGACATATCCGGATTGTATTTTAATACCTGGACCGGGATCTCAAGGGTATAGCGATTACTATGGGGGGGCAGGGTTGCGATAACATTTCCCTGCGCATCGTATCGGTATACCGTATCCATCCTGTTTTCTTTGTCCAGCCGCCGCATGTCGAACCAGCGAAGAGCGCAGAACGGCAGTTCATGATTTCTTTCCAGCAAGACCTGCTGCAGGACGCTATCCTGTTCCGCTGATTGATAAGGAACATAACTGGCCGTAGCAAACCGATACTTCCGGACGCCGTCCAATTGCTGCAAAGCGGTGGACAGGTCATTGCTGCGGGCCGCACATTCGGCTACGATCAGCTCCATCTCCTGGACGGAAGTGCCGGTGTTGACATATTCTAAACCAGGATTGACCAGCGCGGGTACAAAATAAGTGGCTCCTCTTACCGTATAGCTATAACCATCGCCGCTGTAGTAGAGCTTACGGGGCCTCAGATCGTTACTGGCGAAACTGCGCATAAAGTCCAGGCTAGCCGTGATATACCCCAGGATCAGCCTTCCATAAATGACGTCCTGCTGCGTACTTAACAAGGACGTCGTTGGCAGGGCGCCATTGAAATCCATCATGGTAGCCCTTGTCGTCTGGAGGGCGAGCTTTGCATTTGTTTCGGCATCGGCGTAGTCGCCGGCATAGAAATAGATCCTTGCCAGGACGCTATAGCCGGCTGCCTGCGAGCCCCGATACCGGTCGGTGCTGTTATCCAGTGGAAGGTTGGGCAGGGCCGTGTTGATATCGGAAATGATGTTCTTGTAGATCGCGGCGATAGTACTCCTGGCGGGTACGACCTGGCTGACATCATTCGAAGTGACAAAAGGCACTGCAAGATCGGTTGCGGCAGTAGCCGAATCATACTCCTTGCCATATTCGTTTACCAGGTAGAAGTATTCCAATGCACGCCCCAGCAAGGCTTCGGCTTTCAGGCTTTTTCGCTGGTCATCGGTTCCCCCCGTCGCATTGTCGATACCCAGCAACAAGGTATTGTATTTATTGATATTGGCGTAGTGAAAGCCCCAGAATAAGGGAGAAACAGAAAGGTCCGTCGAATACTGGTCGGCCCAGACATACGTCAGTTCAGTGGGCGAAGCCGGCGGATTGGCGATAGAAGGATAATCGACATTATCCGAGAGGTAGTCAAACGAGCCCTCGGGTTCGCCAAGACCATAAACCAGCTGTTCATCGTTCAGCCATTGGTCATAATCGGCAACCGTTGTCAGCAATGTTTTTCCCTTTGGGGTTACGTCCAGGTATTTATCACAGCCTGTCAGGACAAGACAGCAGAGAAAGGCGATATATTTATACTGATTCACTTGCTTCAATTTTAGAAGTTGGTAAATATTGCAATCGTATAGGTGGGAGTCACATAGGATTTTGCATAAGAGCCGGTAGCCTGGCTATAGTTGTACTTATTCAGGCCAACCGTCCACAGATTCGAGCCCTGCAGCTTTACTTCGACATGCGAAAACCCGGAACGCTTGATCAACTGGGTCCGATCCAGACTATAGGAGACGGTCAGGTCGCCCAATGTGAGGTAGTCGCCGTTGGTGACATATTTCGCATCATAGAGATAAGCATAGTTCGCATTGGCGGCTACATAGCCTGGGATGGCCATGACATCTGTCGTCTTTTCATCACCCGGCTGTTTCCAGTAGTTGGCTGCTCCTTTTAGCGGACGCAATGCCGTCGGGTTTGGTCTTGGTACAAAGACCTTAAATCCTCCATAATAGTTCAGCATCGCATATACGTAAAGGGGGCCAATGTCTACGCGGTTGCTCAGACCAAAGTTGATCGTCGGAATAGAAGACCCCAGATAATGGGATATCCCGGATGTGTCGCTGTTCATGAGCGCCGCGACAGTATTGGTATACGAAGCGCCGGCTTCGGTATGATACAAGGCGCCTTTCTTGTCTTTCAGCAGGGGAAGTCCGGCACTGTCGAGACCGGCCGTCCGATAACCAAAGATGGCGCTGACCGGATACCCCTGAACATAACCCAGCACATTGGCGTTCTGCGGCGCGACCCCGACATTCTGATAGACTTTCGGCACCTTACTGGTATTGCGCGCCAGGATAAAACCTGTGTTCCAGACCAGCTTCCTGGTCGCTATCCAGTCGGCATGCAGACTCACCTCTATTCCATTGTTATTGATCGAAGCGTTGTTGATCAGGGTTGGGCTAAGACCAATGGTCGGGTCGATCTGGGCATTTCCCAGCAGGTCGGTACTCTTTTTTCTGTAGTAATCTATCGTCCCGGAAATATGCTTGAACAACTCATAATCCAGCCCCAGGTTGAAGTTCCTGGTTTGTTCCCAGCGCAGGCTTTTGTTGGCATAAGAAAGCAGTGACAAAGCCGGGCTGCTCGGAGCGGTCAAGGTATTCAATGTCGATTTGGCAATGACCTGGGGAAGCGACTCCTTTGCCACGTTCCCGTTAAAGCCTTCGGCAACACGCAGCTTCAGCATTCTGATCCAGGTAATATCCTGCATGAATTTTTCCCTGTTGATATTCCATGCCGCGCCAACCGACCACAAGGGTTTGTATTTATACTTGGGGTTGGTCCCAAACAGATCCGACTGATCGATACGTGCGCTTCCGGTAAGGGAATAGGTACTCTTATAGGAGTAGACGAGGTTGCTGTAAGCGGAAAGAAAACGGTCGTCGGTATACCCCTGGTAGAAATAATTGGCATAATTGGAGAGTTCCCGGGACTGGATAAATGACCCGACGATCGTCGTATTGGCGATGTCTGCAAAGTCTACAGGCTGCACCAGCAGGGTCTGGTTATCGTATCCAAAGTAAGAAGCAACATTACTTTTCTGGGTCAGGTCCCTTATCTCAGCGCCCAATATCCCATTGATAGAATGATCCCGGCTAAAACGCTTGTTGTAATTCAGCTGCGCCCTTACCGTATAGCTGGAGGTGTTATCTGTTTCCTGTCTGAGAAAACCTCCCTTTGGAATATTAAATTTAATTGTTCCATCGGCATTTTGTGTGGCATAGGCGTTCACGTATTGTCTTGCTTCCGAGGACTGCGCGGATGCATCGTGCTCCAGATCGGTGCGGGAAGTTTCATAGATCCCTCCAAACAGCAGGTCGAAGCCATGGCCGATCTTATAGTCGAAGTTTGCGGTGATCCGGTTGTTGACCGTATGGGTCTTGTCGGAAATCTCCTTGACATCCTGCAAGGGATAATACATGTTGTCTTCCAGGCCAAGGGATAGCAGGTAATTATTGTACCAGGGGTTGGTATAAGAACCTTCTGATATCGCCAGCGGCTTTCCGTTGACATCCTGGAAATGTTCATAGGGATAGACGGCCGTGATAGCGGGTACCTGCGCGGCATTGGCATGTTCTTCCTGGTAATCTGTGGTCAGCTCCAATGAAAATCGTTTGGCGAGGCGTAATGTCGTACGACCGGAAAGCAGGATCCGGTTATTGTCATTATTGAGCTGCTGCAGCCGGTTGCCGGTATAATTGGCGGTTATATAATAGAGCGCATTCTCGTTCCCTCCCGAAATATCCAGGTTTTCTGTTTGCGTCAGCGCGCTATGCAGAAACAGTCTGCTATAATCCTTTGTATTATTATAACTCTCCAGGGCCGCATAGGAAGCGCTGGCCTGAGCGGGTGTAATGATATTGGCTGCAGATTCGGCCAGGATATAATACGCTTCGGGATATCCGACACTTGAATTGAAAGTTCCTTTTGTGGTCAACAGCGACCATGTGGTTGAATTGACGCTGGTCTTATAGTTGGCCAGTTCGTAGTTCGTGACGGTGGTGGAAGCATTGGGGTCCCAGCGGTAGCGGGTATAGTTTTCTTTGGGGGTAATACCGGAAGTGGCTCTGAAAGCAAACCGGGGCTTTCCGATAGCTGCCTGTTTTCTCTCGATCACGATCACGCCGTTGGATGCCCTTACACCATATACCGTAGCAGCCGCAGCGTCTTTCAGGATAGTGACGGATTTAATCTCGTTGGGATCGATCATATCCAGCGTCAACTCGGTTGGATAGCCGTCTACAACGATCAGCGGGCTTTGATTGGCGGACATGGTAGATATGCCGCGGATATTGAACAGGCTGTTCGAGGTCGTATTATTATTGAAATCCCTGCTGGTAAAGGTAACGTTCGGGTTGATCATGAGCCCGGGGAGCTTGTTGATCAGGCCATCCGTAAAATTAGTGCTGATCTGCGACTCATAGTCCTTTGTGCCGATCTGCGAGACTGCGCCGGTGCTTTGTTCGGGACGGATACGCTGATAGCCTGTATTCACGGCGACTTCGACGTCATCGAGCCGGGCAATGGCAGGACTCATGCTGATCAATACAACCGCGGAGGCCTCGAGGACGGAGCGGGTTATCTTATATTCAACCGGCTGGTATCCCACAAAGGAAATAAGAAGGACGTCCCCGACATTGACCTCGATGGTAAAAGAGCCGTCAGCGGCGGCAGTCACGCCTTTCCTGGTTCCCCTTATGATAATATTAGCGCCGGCAACGGGTTCTCTTTGGGCATTGCACACGACACCATGGACGGGCTTTTTGTCTTCCGGCGAGACGTCCAGGACAGGAACGCTTTCTGTTGCAGCCGGGGGAGCCGCCCTTTTTATGAATATCGTCTTCTTCCGGATGGTAAAATCCAGCCTCTGCCCTTTTAATACCTCTGTCAAAAAATCGATCAATTGCTGGTTGGCAGCGGAAACCGTTACCGGCCTGCTGTCTTTCAAAAGGTCGTAATCGAAAAGGACAACATAGCCGGTCTGCTGTTTGATGGCGGAAAAGATCTCCTTCAGCGAAACATCCGTCCCTTTAAAAGTAACCGTTTGTGCCTTTGCCGTCGCGGAGACCTGTAAAGCAAAGGCGATGAGTAGAATAAGTGTCAACTTGGTCATGAGCAGAGCAGTTTTGGTGAACCGGGGTGGTTGCATACATTTGCATTGTTTTGGTTGATAATAAGCAGTCCTCACAGACATGTCGAAAAATGCACCCAAACGCCGGCCGGAGATGTCGCGAGCATTTCCGGCTTTTGTTTTGATACAGGCATATAGAGAGCTTTCTGTCAAAAGACAGGTCAGCAGAATAAGTGCAGCAACTTCAAATGGTTGACAATAACGGTAGCTAGAGGAGAGGTTTAATTATGATAGCAATGGTCAGCGCAGTACGATTATTTTTTTCCCTTCGATCCTGAAATGGACGCCAATATCTCTCAGGCCATCCAATACTTCTGAGAGACTAAGATCCCGCTGCATCTCTCCGCCAAGCGTCCTGGACAGCTCGGCTCCCTGAAATTCCACTTCGACATCATACCACCGGGCCAGCTGCCGCATGGCATCCTGCAGCGAAATTTTATTAAAATTAAACAGCCCGTTCTTCCAGGCCATAACGGCTTCCAGATCGGGGCGGTCAACGACACCAACGGGACCGGTCTCCCCTGTCAGTACGGCTTGTTGAGCGGGTTTTAGAACGACCTCCGACAGACGACCTGGTCCTGTTGTTCCGCCATTGGTGTTCGAAACTTTTACCGATCCTTCGAGCAGCGTCACTTTACTATCGTTGGCGTCGTCATACGCGTCTACATTAAAATGGGTGCCCAGAACCTTTACGCTCATGCCGCCCTTACTCACCAAAAAAGGTTTGGCCGCATCGGCCGCTATCTCGAAATAGGCTTCCCCTGCAATAGACACCTTTCTCTCCCTGCCAATGAAAGAAACCGGATAGCTGATGGAAGATCCCGCATTTAGCCATACATGAGAGCCATCGCTGAGTGCCATATCAATCACTTTACTACCCCTTGGATTATAAAGAGTATTGTACTGGAGTTCCCCTGTGGCTGCACCCGTAGCCCCTTGGTAGGCGATCTGGCCATCGGCCAGCTTGACCAGCTGTACGTCTCCCTGTTGTGCCAGAACGCCTTTCTGAAGACTGTCCAGCGCTACCTGCTGCCCATTGGCCAGCCGGATCGTAGCCCGGTTGGATTGAGGCGCCTTTATAGCTGTAACAACGGACCCATCTTCAGGCAGCCGATCCGAAGAATGTCGGCGACGATCCGAAACCATCAGGACCGCCGTTGTCAGACCAATGACCAGGATCGCGGCAGCGGCTGTCCACTTCCAGCGACGATTCCGGCTTTTTAGCGGTACAACCCTGCTGGTATGGCTTTCTGCATAAGCCTGAAGATTGTCCCGGATACGCTGATCGGCAGTCGGCGGAAGCCCGACGACGGAGCTGTTCGCTTTTTGCTGAATAAGGTCAGTTATTTCCGGATCATTCATCAGCGCTTCGTAAGCCAGGGGCTGCGCTTCGATAAATAAATAGAGTTCCCTGACCTGATCTATGGATATAGTTTCGATGATAAAACCAGATAAGAGTCCTTTATAATATGAGTCAGAATGGGGCGTCATCATTTAGAAGACTAAAAAACAGCAAAAGGGGTTATTCCAAAAATCGATTTTTTCATAAAATTTTTTGGATCAAAAGGATCAGAATGGGAATATTGATCCGATTTTTAATATAAGTGCGTAATAGTGAGAGTGTTTGGGTCATATGGGCTTTGACGGTATGGCTGGAAATACCGAGTTCCTGCGCCGCTTCCTCATAGCTTTTCTTTTCTTTTTTACAAAGCTCGTAGATCCTGCGGCGCTGCGGAGAGAGGGAGTTCAACGCTTCTTCTACCAGCGCGTCGTATTGCAGCAATTCTCCCTGGCTGTATTCATCGGCCGCTGTTATAGCGGTATAATAAAGGGTCAGCTGGTCAAAAAGCTGGCGGCTGACGGCCACCTGTTTATTCATATCGATGGCGCTGTTATGGCCGATACGAAAGAGGTAACTGCGGAGATTTTGTTTGATATCCAGACGTTCCCGGACATCCCATATCTTTATAAAAACGTCCTGTACCAGGTCTTCCGCCAGTTCGGGAACCTTGATCAGGGTCAGGATGTATCGGTACATGTCGTGACGATAACGATTGTAAAGCTCTGCAAAGGCCAGGGTATCATCCCTGCTGATCAACGCGAGCAGATCCTTGTCTGTATGGGTCGAATAATCTGGAATAGGTGCCACTTTAGTGACTAAAAATACAAAAGAAAGCTATTGCTGCCGTCGCCTTTTAGCAATTTAGCCCCGGGACGCCCGATTGCTCGTTTTTGATTATATTAGTGAATATACTTCATTATGAAAAAGCGCCTTACTGCCTCATCCTTATTCCTCTTTCTTTTCTACTGTCATTCCATCTGTTTTGGTCAGCAGGATCCTGCACTCACGCCGGTAATCAAACGATTTTCCGACAAGATAACCCAGGATATCGATGCAGACAACATCCACGGTAGTATTTCCGTGGCTGTATTACATAACAAAAGTATTATCTGGTCAAAGGCCTTTGGATATGCCAGCCATGAAAAGGATGTTCCGGCCGACACGGCTACGATCTATCGGCTGGGTTCCATCACCAAATCATTTACCGCAGTGCTATTGATGCAGCTGGTAGAAGAAGGTAAGGTAAAGCTGGATGATCCTGTCGAGAATTTCGTACCCGAGGTGAGGAATCTGAAGGGGTATGACAAGGCAGGCAAGATCACACTCAGGCAGCTGGCCTCCCATACCTCCGGCTTGCAAAGGGAGCCCAGGCTTGCCGATGCCAGTGTCGGCCCTGTGGACCATTGGGAGGAGAAAGTGATGGCTTGTATACCGCGATCCTCTTTTGCCCACCAACCGGCAACTCAATTCCTGTATTCGAACATCGGCTTTGCCATACTTGGACTGGCCATCGAACGGATCGCGGGTATCCCCTATCTGCAATTGATCCAGCAGCGTATCTTAACCCCGCTGCATATGGATCATACGTTCTTTACATTGCCGGATAGTCTTCGCCCCCATCTTGCAGAAGGTATCGAAAATGACCGGAATGGCGCCTCAAACCTAACAACGCCGCTACGGGAATTAGACGGACGAGGTTATCGGGTGCCCAATGGCGGCCTTTTTTCGACAAGCGGCGACCTTGCCAAATTTGCCGCTGCCCTTGAAAAGAGCTCTCCAATGCTTAGCGATGCAAGTCTTGCCATGCTGCAGCAGGTTCCGCCGGGAGGCGGTCATTACGGATTAGGCTTGATCCTGACAAAGAACGACAAGGTGGACATCATCGGGCATAATGGTTCTGTTGCCGGCTATACCTCCAGATATGCCATCGAGCAGGAAAGCGGATTTGCCGTTATTTTGCTTCGGAACTATAATATAGGGCAGACCAATCTTGATCTGACCGCGCTGGAGCTATTGGAGCAACTCAAAAAGGCCTCGGAAAAATGATCGTGCTCAGATGCCTTATTTTGTTATATTGGCGGTGAGATCGGTTTATTCTTTTGTAAACAAGCCAATATGAAAAATAAGATCCTTTTTGTTCTTTCTCTGTTAGCCGGCCTTATGTTTGTCAACGCCGGGCTGAATAAGTTCTTTAATTACATGCCGGCGCCCAAGGAAATGCCCGAAAAAATGGCAAAAACGATGGCGGCATTTCTTGAAATCGGCTGGCTCCTGCCGCTGGTTGGCGTCATAGAAGTGCTTGGCGGCGTGTTGCTGATCATTCCAAGGACCAGGGCGCTCGGAGCCATCGTCATACTACCTGTGTTGACCGGTATTCTGCTCGCCAACATCAGCATGGCGCCATCGGGTTTGCCCATCGTATTCGCACTGATCGCTATCGTCGCCTGGGTCATTATCGACAATTGGCAGAAGTATCTGCCGATGATACAGAAGTAGTACTTTGGCGAAGGGACTGTTTTGTTATAGTACCATGCTGTCCACATATTCATGGACCGGCGTATCCGTGAGCTTCTGATAGTCCAGCGATGATTCAAGTATGGTACGCTGTTGCTTTTCGGGAAACTTACGAGCCAGGTTGATCTTAAACTTTTCGATCAATTTTGGGATCCCTTCTTCCCTTCTGCGTTTATGACCGATGGGGTATTCGACAACCACTTCTTCCAGCTTGCTGCCATCGGCAAATTCGACGGTCAGCGCATTGGCAATGGAACGTTTTTCGGGATCGTGATAGTCTTTTGTAAACTGAATGTCCTCGACACAGATCATTTTGTCGCGAAGCACATCGATCCTGGGATCTGCAGCGATATTGTCTTCGTAGTCTGCGGCAGTAAGTCTACCATACAGCAAAGGCACCGCAACCATGTATTGAATACAATGATCTCTGTCCGCCGGGTTGTTCAGCGGGCCTTTTTTGTCGATGATCCGGATGGCCGCTTCGTGCGTCCGGATCGTCAGTTTTTTTATATCGTCGGGTGTCTTCCCGGCTTGTTTGAGTTGGTGATGGATCGTCATGGCCGCCTCTACCGCTGTCTGGGAATGGAATTCGGCGGGGAAAGAGATCTTGAACAACACGTTTTCCATCACATAGGAGCCATAAGGGCGTTGGAATTTAAACGCATTCCCTTTAAAAGAAACGTCATAAAAACCCCAGGTCCTGGCGGTAAGAACCGAAGGATAACCCATCTCGCCGGTCCTGGCGATCAATGCCAGCCGTACCCCTCTTGAAGTGGCATCCCCTGCCGCCCAGGATTTACGGCTGCCGGTATTGGGTGAATGACGATAAGTGCGCAGGGACTGACCATCTACAAAAGCAAGTGAAAGCGCGTTGATCAGTTCTTCTTTTGTCAGACCGATCAGTCTTCCTACGACGGCCGTAGAAGCCAGTTTTACCAGCAGCACGTGATCCAGCCCCACCTTATTAAAGGAGTTTTCAAGCGCGATCACGCCCTGTATCTCATGCGCGCGGATCATCGCATCCAGCACGTCTTTCATTTTTAATGCCGGTTTGCCGGCAGCAACAGCTGTTCTTGACAGCCAGTCGGCCACGGCCAGGATCCCGCCCAGGTTATCCGAAGGATGGCCCCATTCTGCCGCCAGCCAGGTATCGTTGAAATCCAGCCAGCGAACGATAGCACCGATATTAAAAGCTGCCTGTATCGGATCCAGCTGGAAAGAAGTCCCGGGGACCTTTGCGCCATTGGGAACGATCGTGCCGGGGACGACCGGTCCCAGCAGCTTGTTACAGGCAGGATAGGTCAGCGCCTCGAATCCACAGCCAAGCGTATCCAAAAGACAATACTGAGCCGTCTTCCAGGCCAGTTCATTTTTTATTTCATAGTTCAGTACATAATCGGCTATATCAACAAGAACCTGATCGGGCTGCGGACGTTCGTTCGAGAGGTGTGAAGACATGTTTATCTTTTTTCGAGTGGTATGAAGGGTTGATTTTCGGGGCCGGTGTAGTTGGCGCTTGGCCGGATGATCTTCCCGTCTTCCCGTTGTTCGATCACATGCGCGCTCCAGCCCGTAACGCGTGAAATAACAAACAGCGGCGTAAACATCGCCGTAGGTATTTCCATCAAATGATAGGCAACGGCGGAGAACCAATCCAGGTTAGGGAACATTTTTTTCTGCTGCCACATCACCGTCTCCAGCCGTTCGGCTATACTGTATAACCGCATATCTTTTATGTCTTCCGACAACTCGCGCGCAACCTGCTTGATCACGACATTCCTTGGGTCGGAGATGGTATAGACGGGATGGCCAAAACCGATGATAACCTCTTTCCGCTGTAAGCGGTCGAGGATATCCTTTTCGGCTTCTTCCGGGGAAGTATAGCGGCTCTGTATCTCAAACGCCACTTCATTGGCGCCGCCATGTTTGGGTCCCCGAAGGGCGCCGATAGCGCCGGTCACAGCCGAATACAGATCGGAACCCGTACCTGCGATAACCCGGGCCGTGAAGGTAGAAGCGTTGAACTCGTGCTCTGCATAGAGATTGAGCGAGATCTGCATGGCTTTCTGCCAGATCTCCGGGGCTTTCTTTCCATGCAGCAGATGCAGAAAATGACCTGCAATACTATCGTCGTCGGTTTCTACTTCAATGGGCTTGCCATTATGCGAGAAATGATACCAATACAAAAGCGCTGAGGGGAAAAATGCCAGCAGCCGGTCGGCAATATCCCTGGCGCCGGCAGCAGCATGGCCTTCCTTTTCTGGCTCGAGACAACCCAACACGGAAGCCGATGTGCGAAGCACATCCATCGGATGCGTTGTCGCCGGGAGCTGTTGCAATACCTTTTTTACAGGCTCCGGCAAGCCGCGCAGCGACTTCAGTTTTGCTTTGTAGGCATCCAGCTGCGCTTTATCGGGCAGAGCGCCGTGGATAAGGAGATGGGCAACTTCTTCAAACTGCGCATTTTCAGCAAGATCGAGGATATCATACCCGCGGTAGTGAAGGTCGTTCCCACTTCTGCCAACTGTGCAAAGTGCGGTATTGCCTGCAGCAACTCCCGATAACGCTACGCTTTTTTTGGGTTTTGGCCCGGCTGTTTGATTGTCCGACATATTATTTACGCTTAAAAAGGTTATCTAATTTTTCTTCATAACCATAATAGCCTATGCTGTCATACAATTCCTTGCGGGTTTGCATCGTGTCGATCACCGCTTGTTGAGTACCGTCCTGACGAATGTGCCGATATACGTTCTGAGCCGCCTTATTAGCTGCACGAAAAGCCGACAACGGATATAAGACAATGGATACTCCCGCCTTACCCAGCTCTTCGACCGTCCAGAGAGGCGTCATACCGAACTCCGTTATGTTTGCCAGGATCGGCAAGCCGGTCTCGGCTGCAAAACGGCCGTATTGGTCCAGCTCCTTTACCGCTTCGGCAAAAATAAAGTCAGCGCCGGCTTCTTTATAGGCAATCGCGCGTTCTATCGCTTTGTCGACACCTTCATTGGCGATGGCATCGGTCCTGGCGCCGATAACAAAATGTTCATCGGTTCGCCCGTCAACGGCCGCCTTGATCCGGTCAACCATCTCTTCCTTGCTTACGATCTCTTTACCGGGACGATGTCCGCAGCGTTTGGCGCCGACCTGGTCTTCGATGTGCAAGGCCGCGGCGCCTGCTTTGATAAGGGACTTTACCGTCCTGGCGATATTAAAGGCCGAGGGACCAAAGCCGGTATCCACGTCCACCAGCAGCGGCGTGTCCGTAACATTTGTAATTCTGTTTATATCTGTTAATACATCATCCAGCGTGGTAATACCCAGATCGGGGATGCCTAAGGAGCCTGCCGCAACGCCGCCGCCAGACAGATAGATCGCATTGAAACCAGCCTGGGCAGCCAGCAAGGCATGATTGGCGTTGATGGTTCCGACCACCTGCAAAGGGCGTTCTTTCTCCATGGCCAGCCTGAAACGGGCGCCAGGAGTATTCATATGGACTGCGTCTTTCATCGTTGTAGTAAATTATTGAATTTCGACCCTATTTTCCTATAGGGTAGCAAATGTATGAATTTGCAGGATCAGTTGGAACAAATTGGCGGCCACCACCGAAAAATGGATGTTGTATAACTGGTGTCGTATATTTGCGCCCAGTTATGAAGATCGCCTATATTACTTATGGCGGCGCCGTAAAATACGCCGCCGCCAATGGGTTTAACGAATATCTCGATCTCCTTCCCTACTTACAGCATAAAGGACTGCACATTGAAAAGCAGATCTGGAATGACCCCGCCGTCAACTGGCAGCAGTACGATGTGGCGCTGCTTAAGACGCCGTGGGACTATCACGAGAAGATCGATGAATTCGTATCCTGGCTTGACAAGCTTGAAGCATTAAACGTCCGGCTGCTGAACGACTACAATACCGTTCGCGGAAACCTGGACAAACACTACCTGTCCGATGTCTCAGCTGCAGGCTTTGACGTCATCCCTTCCCTCTTCCTGGATAAGGGCTGGCAAGGTGACCTGACGAGCCTTTTCAACGATCTGCAAACGGACAGCATCATCATAAAGCCCTGCATCAGCGGCGGCTCCAAAAACACCATCGTGGTCAGCCGGGACAATGCGGAAACTGCACACGCTGAAGTCGTACGTCTGCTCACCTTCGGCGACTATATCGTTCAACCGATGATGACGGCTGTCCAGGATGGGGAATGGTCTTTCCTGTTTTTCAACGGCCTCTACAGCCATACCGTCCTTAAGAAACCTAAGGCAGGCGATTTCCGCGTACAGCAGGGCTTTGGCGGGACGATCGAACCGCTCTCTCCCACCCCGGCAGAAATAGCGAAAGCGGCTGCTTATGTCGAACGCTTTGCTAAAGACAGCCTCTATGCAAGAGTCGACGGATTGATGGTGGACGGGAAATTTATCCTGATGGAGCTTGAGTTGACCGAGCCCTTCCTGTACTTGTCCTACGGCGCGAATGCCATTGAAAATTATTATCAGGCATTGTTGGAATGCCTCTAAAATATTAAGTTTGGAACATGAGAGCCCTACCTTTCCCGCTGACCCGAACGTTATCTTTGCTATTGTTTTCTGCTTTCACCAGCGCGTTGAAAGCACAAGATCCCCACAGCGAATTCGACCGGTTTACCGAAGCCTTTACTGCCCGCAAATACGGGCAGTGTATCGTAATGGGAAAGGAACTGCAAAAGCACACCGACCACCCTTATTTCTTATATCAGCTGGCAGAATGCTATTGCCAGGCCGGAAAGTTCTCCAAATGTCTCGACCTGCTCGGCAAGCTGGCCAAACGAGGCGTGTCCTATAAGATCGAAGAGAACAGGGGCTTTTGGTTGTTGTATGGCAACCAGCGGTTTAGCGATTATGAAGAAATGTTTATCGAAAACCGTTTTGCCATCGATAAAAGCGTCTCTTCTTTTGTGATCAACGATTCTCTGCTGCTGCCGGAAGGCATTGCCTATGACAGTCTGCATCAAACGTTTTACGTGGGCAGTCTCGCCAGGCACAAGGTGATCCGCTGCTCCGCAGAAGGCAGCTGCTCTGATTTTGCGCTCGGCAGCCAGTCGGGCTTCTGGATGGTTCTCGGGATGAAGGTCAGCCCGGATTGCCAGAGCCTGTGGATATGCAGCGCATCTGAAAAAGATAGTATTAACGGCTATTCTGGCATATTTCAGTTTGAGATCCCATCGGGAAAATTGATCCGGAAATATATAGTCGACAACAGGAACGGCGCCCATTTCTTCAATGATCTTGTCGTAACCCCACAGGGCGAAGCCTATTTTACGGATAGCAAAGCGGGGATCGTCTGGCAGATCAACGCCGCGGGCAATGGTCCCGAGCCCTATGCAAAAGGCTTCTCTTATCCAAATGGTATTGCTGTCGACAACGCGAAAAAGGTATTGTTCGTCGCCGATTTTCAAGGGATACACGTCATCGATCTGCTTACCCGGAATCAATTCCTGCTTAACCACCAGGGCAAAACTTTTACCAACGGGGTCGACGGACTTTACTGGTATAAAGGCGCGCTGGTTGGTATACAGGCGACGGGAAAACAGGACGATCGTGTCGTTCGGTTCTTTTATAACCTAAAAAAGAAAAGCATCTCCAGAACAGAGATCCTCCAATCCTACCGCAGCGATTTCAACGGTCCGACAACAGGCGCCATCGCCAACGGATACCTGCACTATATCTCCAACTCGCAGGCGGATAGCCTGCAGTCGAACGAGTCGGTTACTCACCCCGAGAAACTGGTAAAGCCCGTCATTCTCAAGGTAAAACTGGATTAGAGAACTACAACAACTGGAACAAGGCTCTTTCGTAGTCCTTTCCTTCGATGTTCTTCAACGCTTCTGTGCAGGAAGAACAATGAAACCTTGTCTCGTCTTCCATAAGAATCGGAACGGCGTTATAGTAATTAAACCCATGAATCTGCGGCCAGCTCCATTCCTTTTCTTTGATAAGATAAGGGCGCAGCGCCTCGAGCGCCTTTTGCAACGATTTCCCCGAAGACGTTTTGACCGTCCATAAATGGACCGGCGTCTGCTCTGACAGTTCCGCCACGACGACAAAGGCGTTCAGGATAAACGCCGAATAATGAAGCGAAGTCGTCCGCGTCAGCTCCAGCGGGAACAGCCCGGTGGTATCCATCTGCTTGTCCAGCCGGTCCACCGCACGTTGAACGATCTTCTCAGCCAGCTCCATACTATCGGCAAACAGAGCCATTGAAAGCGTTTGCGCGTCATACCACACCCCGTGATTGTTCCTGGCATTCAGCTCCTTCCTGGCGATACGACTGGTATCGGTCCAGCCCAGGAAAGCGCCAAACCACTGTTTGAGCGAAACCTGATCCTTTGCCGTCCAGGATGGAGAAGAATGAAGCAGCCTGACCCCGTCGATGATCCAGATAAAGAACCGCGAATCGATCAACCCTTCTGCCCGCCCATCCGTAACGCCTTTTACTGCCTGACCATAGTTGAGGTTGGGATTCATTCGTGTAGCAGTGTCGATAAACCATACCTCCGTCAGCCGGCTTGCCTGCCGGGCGTATTTGTCGTCGCCGGAAAAATACCAGGCAAGGGATAACAGATAGACATGCTGACTCAGCACTGGCAGATTGGTCTTATCGGTATACTGCCTTACTTCAGGGTTCACTACTCCATCCCGGTTCATGTAGGGCAGTCCATTGGGTTTGGATGGATCGGGCCAGAAATAAGGCGCAATGCTCATATAGTCATGCCTGTTGCCGCTGGGCGGCACACCGCCTTTTTGCATGACGGATACGGGAGCAAAGTGCAGTAATTGATCCGCATCCTTTAGCAGCTGGATATAAGCTGGCATCAGCGCGGGATCTTTTGCGCGCACCCTTGCCTTTTTATCCGCCAGCGTTTTGAAATTCAATTCGATCATATCCGATTTCGACAGCAATGAATCCTGCGCCATTGCTGTCATTGAAATCAGACTACATAGGAAGAAGGTCAAAAAAGCGTTCCTGCTTGACATTATAGGATAATTTATTTTATAAAATCTTCGCGCATCGGGCTGAATACATCGATCAGCACACCAGCCTCGATACAGACGGCCCCATGCAGGGTATCAGGCGGCGCATAATAGGCATCGCCCTGCCCCAGCCGCCTTTTTTCACCCGCGATCTCGATCTCAAACACTCCGCTTTCCACCAGCGAGATCTGGGAATGCGGATGCTGATGAAGCGCCCCGATCCCCCCTGTCTCAAATCTTACTTTAACCAGCATCAGCTTCTCGTCATACGCCATTAGTTTACGGTGTACGCCCTTTTCAACTTCCTGCCAGGGTAAATGTTCATTGTCAATAAAGTTACTTGCCGATGCATTTGTGTTCATAATTTATTTTTTTAATTCTACTTTGCCAAAAGGGAATCCCCAGGCACGCTCGTTCAACAGTGCCGTAATAAAATCTGATCCGGACGGGTAATAGGCGTTTCTCCAAGATCCTTGGATGAGAAGGAGACGACCGAGCCGGTAAGATCCCGTCGGCGCTGCATCCCATAACCGATCACGATGCCGGGCGCAGGCCCATAAGGATAGGAAAAGAAATAGGGAGAAAAGAAGCAGTCGTTCTTTTTTCATATTGGCAGAGCTTTAGTCAGCCAATATTATTTTAAAAGACAGGCGAAATACAGCGACTCCCTTGTCTTTCTTGTCTAAAAAATCAGCAAAAAACCTGAATGATTCCAAGTATATCAACTCAAACCTTAGATATTGTTTAAAAAATTTTGACCGAGAACGTTTCCGGTAACGTTTCCGGGATTTTCATAACCGATTATCCTTTAGCTTTACTTTTGCAATCTTCCATATGAGTAAGCCTGCCACTATAAAAGACATCGCCCAACGATTGAACATTTCGGTCTCCACGGTATCCAGATCGCTGCGAAATGCGCCGGACGTGAACATAGAGACCCGGCAGGCGGTGATCGCTCTCTCCGAGGAGTTGAACTATCAGCCCAACAAACTCGCGCTAAGTTTAAGACAAAAGCAGACACATACCATCGGCGTGATCGTGCCCAACCTGGACTATGTGTTGTCGACGATGGTAAGAGGGATAGACGAAGTAGCGCTCGAAGCCGGTTACACGGTCATGGTATGTCAGAGCAACGAGTCCTATGGACGCGAGATACTCAATACCGCGAGGCTTCTGGACAGCCTGGTGGATGGCTTTATCGTCTCCGTTTCCAGCGAAACAAAAATCTTCGATCACTTTAAAAAGATCCAGCACCGGGGTTTGCCGATGGTGGTATTTGATCGGATCGCCCCCCAATTGACCGCACCAAGCGTCAGGCTGGACAATGAAGAAGGCGGTCTTCTGGCAACGGAGCATTTGCTGGAACAAGGATATAAACGAATCGCCGTTCTCGCGGGGCCGGCGAACCTCGGCGTCAGCAACAGCCGTCTCGACGGCTACCTGAAGACGTTGAAGAAGTATAAAATAAAAAAGGACGACAGTCTGATCATGCACTGCGACTTTAACCAGGACTATGCTTATTACGCAACGCTCGAATTGCTGGCCATGAAGAAAAGGCCGGACGCGATCTTTACCATCAGCGACCGGATGGCCATCGGAGCCATGCTGGCGATAAAAGAAAAAGGCCTCAGGATGCCTTCGGACATCGGACTGGTCGGATTTAACAACGAACCCGTGGCTAGTCTGGTAACGCCAATGCTCTCCAGCATCGATATGCCTTCATTTGAATTGGGCAAAGCTGCCGCCCGGCTGTTCATAGAATCCATGAACACGAGTGAGGACTTGAGCCAGGTAGAAGAGATCCTGAGGCCAAAACTGTGTATCCGCGAATCGTCCCGCCGGTTGGCTTAGCGGGCCATTGCTTTATCACATGCGCCAGGGCCTCTGTTGGTCGCGTCTGCATGGTATTGCAATTTACCCAGAATGCTTTAAGTTTGACGGATGAATCCAGTAAACAAACCACTAAATTCACCTAATCGTATTCTCCTTGCCAGTCTGATTGGCACGACGATCGAGTTTTTTGATTTCTACATTTATGCCAACGCAGCAGTACTCGTTTTTCCAAAACTGTTCTTTCCTTCCAGCGATCCTACGTCTTCGACGCTGCAATCCTTAGCAACATTTGCCCTTGCGTTCTTTGCCCGGCCATTGGGCGCTGCTATATTTGGCCATTTCGGTGACCGTAAGGGCCGGAAAGCGACCCTTGTTGCTGCACTGATGACAATGGGCCCCTCTACTGTAGCCATTGGCCTTTTGCCGACCTATCAATCTATCGGTGTAACAGCGTCTTTGTTGCTGGCTCTGTTCCGTTTTGGACAGGGCCTTGGCCTTGGCGGTGAGTGGGGCGGCGCTGTCCTTCTTGCCACAGAGAACGCTCCCGAAGGTAAAAAAGCCTGGTATGGGATGTTTCCACAGCTGGGTGCTCCTATTGGTTTTGCGCTCTCCAGCGGGATCTTCCTGATCCTTAACCTGACAATGAAGCCGGAACAATACATGCTCTTTGGCTGGCGTATCCCCTTTATCGCCAGCGCCATACTCGTTTGGGTAGGTCTTTGGGTCCGGTTAAAGATTACAGAGACACCAGATTTTATAAAAGTGATGGAAAAGAACGAAAAAGTAAAGGTTCCCGTAGCACAGGTATTTGCCAAACATGCAAGAGCCATCGTATTGGGTACTTGTGGCGGTATCACCACCTTTGTACTGTTCTACCTGATGACGGTGTTCACCTTGAGCTATGGCACTTCAGCGTTGCACTTCAATAAAATCAACTTCCAGGTTATCCAGATCATTTCCATGACGACTTTCGCTCTTGGTATTCCATTATCAGCTATTTGGGCTGACAAGTATAGCCGCGCGGGAGTGCTTATGCTGGCAACGGCGGGAATTCTTGTCTTTGGTCTTGTGTTTGGCCCCTTCTTTAGCACCGGGAGTCTCTTCATCACGGCTTTATTCCTGTTGGTAGGGATGTTCCTGATGGGCCTGACCTACGGCCCGCTGGGTACAGCCCTTGCCGAGATCTTCCCTGCGTCTGTACGTTATACCGGCTCCTCGATGGCCTTCACCCTGGCAGGCATTCTGGGCGCTTCGTTTACTCCCTTACTGGCGACAAAGCTGGCTCAACAGCATGGGCTCTCCGCAGTAGGTTACTATCTTGCCGGTGCCGCGCTGATCACTTTTGTTGCGTTGGCGGCAGTAAAAGCTTCCCACAAGAAAAACTAATCTCTGCAACGCATAAGCGCCCGGCAGGTATTCCTGCCGGGCGCTTATCATTTCCGCCGGGTCAATTATTCTATACTCCGGACCAGTTTCTTTTCCGCCGGACTTTGTTTAAAATCGGAGACATCCTTTAATATGATCTGATCTTCTGATCGTTCTGCGGGCAACTGAACACGATCCAACGTGACGCCTTTTACATCATCAAAGATGAGTGCGGGCCGGAAATCAGGTTCGCTCAGCTTTAGCGTTACATTCTTCATGCTGATCCCTTTTGCATGACGGACATAAAATCCCCAGGCAGGCATCTCTCCAAACATCGAATATTCGGGGTAATCCTTTATCTTTTCGGGGAACTCTTTCAGCCGGTACAGTCCGAAATAAGCCTGCCCCTTCGACGCTTTACCGGGGTAAGTGATCTCGATGTTTTCCAACACGACATCCTGCACATATGCGCCGGGGATACCCGTTATCGAACCGGGATAGTTGTTGTGGTAGCTCGACTCATCGGCTCTTAAGTCGTCATTGATATCAGGACGTACAAAGGGAATCTGAACGTTGACATTGCTGATATGGATATTTTTTACAATACCAGGTGTATTGCCGTAGCGGTTTCCAAGACGAATGAATAGCGCATTGCCGGTATTCTTTGCGATGATATTCCGGATGTTGATATTCTCTATCGTACCGCCGTCCACGGATTCGATGGCGATGGCAGACCGGTAGGTATCGAAGACTTTGACGTCTTCGATGGTGATATTTTTAAATCCGCCATAGGACGCGGTTCCAAATTTCAAGGCGCTGGCGCCGGAGCGTACCGTGCAATGGGCGATATAGATCGAGTCGTCGGCATAGCCGGGAAAATAAGACTTCAGACAGATGCCATCATCGGCGGCGCTGATGGTGCAATTGGTGATGCGAACGTTTTTACAGTCGGTGATATCCATGCCGTCATTGTTCCAGTAAGCACGGTTGCTGACCGTGATCCCATCCAGCAGCAGGTGATTGCAAAGATCGATCGACAGTCCCCAACAGGATGAGTTTTTGAAAGTAGCTTCCGAAAATCGGACATTATCGCATCCGGAGAACCGGATCAGCTTTGGTCTCATCTTTTCATTTGGCCGGCCTGCATAACTGGAGTAGTTTGGATCAACGACAATACCGCTGTGATGCAGACTGTCGATGGCAAGCGCCAATGCAAGCCCCTGACCATCGACTGTCCCTTTTCCTGTTATAGAAATATTATTCGCTTTCACTGCCGTGAGCAGCGCCAGCTGAGAGTTGTCATCTTTCTTGGGGCTTTCGGGCAGGCCCTTTGTGTCAAGACTCCTGTAATGAGCCGGGTTGGTGCTGCCGAGCAACAGGGCGTTTTTTTCCAGATACAGTTCTACATTACTTTTCATTTCGAGGGTACCGGTCAGAAACCTGCCTTCGGGGATGATCACCTTCCCGCCCCCGCTGCGGCTCGCCTTGTCGATAGCCCTTTGTATGGCTTTTGTATTTAATGTCTGTCCATCGCCGACAGCTCCTTCCTTCACCACATTGTATTCTTTCTGCGCAAAAGATGGAATAGAATTGAATACGACTAATAAGATAAGGACGATAAAAGCCCGGATACAAAGGGGAAGAGTGTTGGCTATTGTGCCATCCAGATCGAAGATAACGGCCTTGATATTCATGTTTTGATCAATCAGACCGTAAGTTACAATTTTCTTCTTCCAAAAACTTTTCTCCAACGTGTAAACGAAGATTGTCAACTATTCAAACTTATAAAGCAGTGAAAAGAACGCTCTCTACCCTATTTTGTTGTTCTATCCTGGCGGCTGGTTATAGCCAGACGATGACCTGGGGCGATGAATTCAAGCTCCGAAAAGGCAGTACCGATCTTTCGGTCATCAAGGCCGATGCCTCCGATATTTTTTTAGAAGAATCTCATGATGTCCGCGCCACTTTTGGACCGGGCGTACGTCAATCGGCTATCCTGGTGAAGCTGGACGCTAATATGCATGAAGTATTCCGGAAAGAGTTTGATCATGAGATGAAAGGAAAAGACTTCGAGCAGTTTTTCTTTATAGAGAATAAGCTTTATCTGTTTGCCGAAGGCTACGAAAAGAGAGACCGTACCCAGATTCTCTATGCTGTGGAGCTGGACAAGAATTCCGGCAACCTGAAGGGCGACTGGCAGCAGGTCTATAGCTGGGATATGTCAGCAAAAGGCGCGGATGTAGAAGTCCGGATCACCCCCAATGCAGATACTTCCAGGATCGTGATCGCCAGCACCAATACAGCAAGGACGCAGAACAGCTTTGAGATCCTGGTCCTGGACGCCAATCTCAAAGCGGCAGGCAAAGCATTTACGATCACCAATGAATTCGATGCCAAAACTTATCAGCTCGAGGATTTCATCTATTCAACCTCCGGCAATTCTATGCTGGTAGGTCGTGTTTACGATTATGAAGAAGGCAAGAAAAAGAAGGAAAAAAACCTTGTCTTCACCAATTACGATATCCGCATCTATGACAATCAGGGCAAACAGATAAAGGCACTAACCACCGACATAGACGGCAAATTTCTGGTCAGCAGCAAACTGATCCAGGTGAATAAGCAGGTCATCCTGGCAGCCTACTACAGCAACGAGAAAAAGAGAAGGCAGATCAATGGCATGCTGATTGAGCGGATCGACCCTGTTACGGGAAATATTCTTGGTACAACCAAAAAAGAGTTGACCAATTCGCTTATAGCAGACTCGGACGATGGCGACGAGAAGTCCAGCAGGAAGAAAAAAGACGATGACGATGGACTTGCCGCCAACCTGGTGTTCAGAAATGTTTATGAGACGCCGGACAATGGTCTCGTCATTCTTTCAGAGCAATACACGGACCAAATCGTTACAACCTCTTCGACTGTCGGGGGTATGAATGGCTCAGCCCGGACCACCTTCAATGATACCTATGAAGATTATACCAGCCGGGACATGTATATCAGCAAGATTTCCGCACAGGGGAATATTGACTGGCTGGAAGTCCTGCCCAAAAGACAGTGGGAATCGATAACTCTGGGAGGCAGCTCTTATACAGGAATGGCTGCCGGAACGCAAACGGTCTCCTATTTTAAGCCTACAACATCGGGCAGACCTTTCTATAGCGGCTTTGGCTGTATCCCGGAAACCAATACCCTGCATATCTTCTTTAACGATGACGTTAAGAATGCCGACGTGACTGGTCCCGTAAAAAAGATCAGAATGATTTCCGACCTCGGCATATCGGATTGCTTCCATTTAAAGCTGGATATTATGACCGGCAAACTGACCAGGACCAGCCTTTTCAGCAACAAAAAGACACCGACGGCGATGCCCCGCCTTGGAGTGATCTTTAACAATTCGATGTATATCGTTGGCAAGGACTCGCGCAGGTCGAAGGTGGTTGTTGGAAAGCTTACCTTGTAAGTACAATAACATTCTTATAGCCATTATTCAGCCTTCAGGCTCTTCACCGGATTTGCCATGCCTGCCTTGACAGACTCATAGCTCACCGTAAGCCATGCCATCAGCAGTGCCGCAACCGGCGCCAGCAGAAATACGCTCCATCCGACCTGGATGTGGTACGCAAAATTCTTCAGCCATTCATTCACCGCCCACCAGGCCAGCGGAATCGCTAAAACCGCTGCAACCAGGATCAGCCGGGTAAAGTCAGCGGACAACAGACGCACTATATCGATGAGCGAAGCGCCCAGCACCTTTCGAACGCCGATCTCTTTTGTCTTTTGCTCCGCGATATAGGCCGATAAGCCATAGAGACCGAGACAAGCGATAAGGACGCCCAGCAGGGCAAACAGATTAAAGACCTTCCCGATCTGCTGTTCTCCTTTATAAAGGCTGTCCAGGCTCTGATCCATAAAGCCATAGTTAAACGGAAAAGCAGGCTCCAGTTCCTGGCTGATCGCTGCAAGCCGCTGAATAGCAGCTTCTGCGGCGCCGGGCCTCGTTCTTACCACTACTACCCCGCCCCATTTGTTCAGCTGAATGACCAGCGGGTCGATCTTATGCTGAATAGGCTTGAAGTTGAAATCTTCGACCACGCCCACAATAACGCCTTTCGTATCTCCAAAGGAAATGGGCTTGCCAATGGCGCTGGCGGCTGTCATCCCGATCGCATGAGCCGCTGTCTCATTGAGGACAAAATTGGAAGAATCAGATTTGAATGCTTTTGAAAAAGCACGCCCGCTAATCATCTTCATCTTAAAAATATCAAAGAAACTTTCGCTGACATACATGGATGGAAATACGATCTGTACTCCATGGCCCTTTCCCGGCCAGTTGACCTCCACCGTGCCGCTGGTCAGATCCGTCGGAAGGTCGGAGACTACGGTAAATTGACTCGTTGCCGGGTCCTGCGCCAGCGCATCATACAGCGCTTGTTTCTTGTTCCAGACATTGCCCCGCATGCCCATATACAATAGATTTTCCTTTTCATACCCCATATTCCTGTTCCGGATATAGTTCAATTGTTTATAGATGACGATGGTACCAATAAGCAGCACAATCGATACGACAAATTGCACTACCACCAGTACATTCCGGAATACCCGGTTACCGCCCAGTCCACCCAGATTACCCTTCAGTACTTTTACAGGCTGGAAACCCGAAAGAAAAACAGCGGGATAGCTGCCGGCAACAAGTCCCACCGCGATACAGATGCCCAGCAAAGCCGCAAGCAACCCTCCATTCCATAAGGACAAGGTCAGCTGCTTTCCCGCCAGCTCGTTAAAAATGGGAAGCGCCAGGTATACTATTACAATGGCGGCCAGCAGGGAGAAAAAGGAGATCAGCAGCGACTCTCCCAAAAACTGGATCATCAATTGTCTCCGCACAGCCCCGACGACCTTGCGCAAACCGACCTCCTTTGCCCTACGCGCAGATCGGGCCGTCGCCAGGTTCATAAAATTTATACAGGCCACCGCCAGAATAAAAAGGGCTACGACAAAAAAAATGTTCACGTACTGGATATTCCCCCTCCCCTGCAAATCGAACTGAAGATCGGAATACAAATGTATCCGGGTCATGGGCTGCAGATGGATATCCACTTTTACCAGTTTGTCATTCCGCTTAAAGATCTCGTTCATCTGCCGTTCCATGTCTGCAAGAGCCGCAGGAGTGGCGTTGAATTGATCGGCCAGTTGGATATAGTCGTAATAGCTGAGATTGTTCCAGGCACTCTGAGCCAGCTCCTGTTTCCCTTCGGGAGAAGAGTAAGGAAGGATAAAATCGAACTGCAGGTGTGAATTAGACGGGATATTGGCCAATACCCCCGTAACCACCACATCCCTGTCATTGTCTTTACGAAGTACCTTTCCTAAAGGATCCTCCTTTCCAAAATACTTTTTAGCCATGTCTTCTGTGATCAACACGGCATCGGGACGCTCTAATGCCGTCCGGACATCTCCTTTTACAAGCGGAAAAGAAAATACCTGCAGAAATGTACTATCGGCATAGAATACCCTCGATTCTTCGAACTTACGCTCGCCAATGGAAAAAAGGATCTTTGCAGGCTCGGACAAACGCACCGTATGCTTTATCGCCGGCATCGCCGATTGATAAGCCTGGGTCATGGCGGGAGCAGCCAAGGCCGTCTTAAAATCGCCCGCGTAGGTGTTTATCCGATAGATCCGCTTCGCATGAGCATGCCATTTATCATAGCTTAATTCGTTCTGTACCCAGAGAAGGATCAGAATACAGGAGGCCATGCCAATGGCAAGTCCTGAAATATTGATGATGGAGTAGGCTTTGTGTTTTAAAACGCTGCGCAATGCAATCTTCAGATAATTCCTGAACATGGGATAATTGTTGTGTGTTGGAAATGCGGCGAAAAAAATGCCATTTTCGCAATCGACTAAAAATCAGTCAATTAACAGTCTTTTCTCCTTGTAGCCTGTCCGCTTTTGATACGCGAACTGTCCGCTGCCCCGCAATGCCAAAATTATTAGCAATTTTGTTATCTTTGCAGCATGAGACTTTTTGAGGATATGGCTTTGTTTGACGAAGGACAACGACGGTATAAAGATTTCATGCTCCCCGATGCGACGCTTCAATTATGGGAGCAATTCTTCCCTAAAAGCGAATCAGACGCCTATTTCAGAACCTTGCTGACCAGTACGCCCTGGCAGCAGCGGATGCGGAAAATGTATGACCGGCAGCTGCCGGATCCCCGCCTGACGGCCTGGTATGGCGGCGACAATGGGCTGG
This sequence comes from Chitinophagales bacterium, assembly GCA_015654595.1. Lineage (GTDB taxonomy): Bacteria > Bacteroidota > Bacteroidia > Chitinophagales > Chitinophagaceae > Puia. Next base: position 39,328 of record JAATGQ010000153.1, read on the forward strand.
AGTGGACGGCAGATCTGCTGAAAATAAAAGAGGCCGTCGAGAAGGAATGCGGGATCATGTTTAACCGCGTATTGCTAAACTATTACCGGGATGGTAATGATTCGGTTGCATGGCACAGTGATACTTTGCCTGCAGGCGGAAGGCATCATGCTATCGCATCGGTTACATTTGGAGACACCCGCCTGTTCAAGATCCGGCACAAATTCCGGAAAGAGATCCTCCCCCTGGATGTCCCACTCGCGCATGGCAGCCTGCTGCTGATGGGCGAAACGATGCAGGATCACTATGAACACCAGGTACCAAAGACGGCCAGAATAGTCGGCGCACGGATCAATCTTACCTTTCGAATTTCGGATGCTACATAAAAACTGTATCTTACCGGGAGAAACCCTGATATCCCTATAATATGAAGCTATTATTACCCTTTTTCCTTCTTCTGACCTTCGGCGCCTATAGCCAGAAAGGCGATAGTTATTACAAAGCCGCAGAGAAATACGCCAAAGCCGAAAATTACGATCTGGCTTTACAGTCCATCGACCACGCGTTGAAACTCGATTCTGTAAATCTGGACTATTGGGCTGTAAAACTGGAATGCCTTAAGGAACAAAAAAAATGGCAGGAACTATTTGATGGTTATACAAAGGTCATCGCTATGCATCCGGATGTCCCCTGGCTTTACTGCAACAGAGGCAGTCTCCTGACAAACCTCGGATACTTTGACGAAGCCATCGAAGACTTTAATACGGGTATCGTAATCAATCAGCCGGATAGTGTCAAAATGGATTTTTTAATAGGAAGGTCAGCGGCGGAGCTTGGCAAACGGGCGTTTAGCGATGCATATAACGACCTGGTAAATGCTTACCGGATCGATTCGACCAATTTAGGCGTGCTGGTTAATCTCTCTGTCGCCTGTGATGAAACGGGACGGGATAGCGATGTGATGCTCTATCTTCAAAAAGCGCTTGCCCTGTCTCCAAAAGACGTGGCAGTAATAGGCAATATCGGTTTCAAGTACCAGAAAATGGGCGACTATAAGACTTCTATAGAATACTTCAATAAAGTACTGGCTATTGACCCCAGAGAGGGCCAGGCCTATTGTAACAGGAGTTATAGTTACTTTAAGATGGGAGATATAAAGACGGCAAAAGAGGATATTGAGAAAGCCATTCTTTACTATCCTGGCAACTCTTACGCCTATAGAGGCCGCGCGCTCATCTATATAGAAGAAAAAAACTATGGCGCTGCCTGTACAGACCTCCAGACTGCTATAGACAAAGGCTTTACGGTATCTTATGGCCCCGAGGTTCAGGAATTGAAAGATAAGTACTGTAAGCAAGCTGCACAATAGCCATAACAATCATAAGAAATTCCATTTACAATTTTAAGCTATTCCTGATCGTTATATTTACACGATTTTAACTCTAAACCCATGGTATTACGCTGGCTAACCGCCCTAACCCTGACGAATCTTATTTGTTTTAATGTATTTGCCAATGATTATGAAGACGCTTGGAAGGCTTTGGCCAGAAATGACCGGGCAACGGCAAAAGCGCTCCTGCTAAAGGCGATGAATGACCCCAAGACCGCCGAAGACGCTTACGTCACCTACCTTTATTTTGAGTCTTTCAACGGGAAAGACAGCGACATTACGGATTTCCAGTCCCGTTTGTATAATAAGCTGAAGGATCCCAGTCCCTATATCTATGCCTTGTGGTTCAACGGGGCCGCACTCGGCAGCTACGGGAAAAAGAGCGGTCACCAGCTGCAGTTACTGGACCGTCTGTTATCCGATAACTCGGTCAATGGTTCTATCCGTGCCTCAGCGCATTACTTCAAATCCATGCATTACCTGAAGGGCAACGATATGCAGGACGCCCAGAAAGAACACAGCCTGATCGGGTCGCTGAGTCCTGCCTGGCAGGTCGTTGGTCCTTTTGATAATATATCCGGCAGCGGTTATGACAAGGATTATGGGCCGCTGAAACACCCCGAAGCCGACGCGGTGTTTACGTCTTTTAATAATACTATGGTAAAATGGTTCACCCCGGCTTCCATGAGCAATGATGGATACGTCTTTATGCTTCCCCATTTCCGGAGAAAGACTGCGGTTGTCTATGCGCAAACCTTTGTCTTGTCCCCTGACGATCGTGAGCTGCTGCTCAACGTTGGCGCCGGCGGATCGATCAAGGTATGGATCAATGACGCCCCTGTAATGGCTTCTTCAAAGGAAAGGATAACGGAACTGGATTATTATAAACAGTCTGTAAAGTTGAAGAAAGGGTACAACCGCGTGCTGATCCAGCTGGGATATACCGACAACGACATGCCCAACTTTATCGTTCGGTTTACCGACAACAACTATAATACGGTCGGCGGTCTTTCCAACGTGGCTGCTTATCAGTCCTACCCCGCTTCGCACGAAACCTCTGTGGCACCTGTCATTATCAGGCATTTCGCCGAAGCATACTTTGAACAGAAGGTTGCGGCAGATCCCGAAAACCTCGTCAACTATGTATTGTTGACAGAAACCTACCTGAGGGACCAAAAACTGATCGAGGCTCGTCAGACGATCAATGCCGCCTTAAAGCGCGCCCCCGAAAATTCGCTGCTCCGATGCGAATACATGCAGGTACTGATAAAAGAAAAGAACAGAACGAAATTACTCGAGGAGATAGAATGGATAAAGACAAAGGATCCGGATTGCCTGATCGCCATCCGATTCAAGATCGACCAGCTGATCGATGAAAAGAAATATGACGAAGCTTACGCCGAAAACGATCATTGTATTTCGCTTTATGGAGCAGATCAGGACACCTGGGAAACAAAAATGAAGCTTTACTCGCAGCAGGACAAAATGGATGAATTGATAAAGACCATCCAGGCGGCTTATGAGAAGTATCCCAACGATCCTACTATCGTCAGATGGATGTGGAGCATGAAGGTCAACGGCTACAAAGATGCAAAGGCGGGTATCACAGTACTCGAAACCTTCCTCAAACAAAACTACGACTACAATACAAGCAAACTGCTTGAGGAAGAGTATGTGAAGCAGGGACAAAAGGATAAGGCCTTGGCGATCCTGAAGGCAGCGGCAACCAATTTCCCCTATGATCCCGAACTGCTGACCGATCTTTCCTCCTTCTACTATGCGCAGGCAGATTATGAAAAATCCTCGGATTATGGCAGGCAGGCGTTGAAACTGGCGCCCTATGTAGCTACCTACTGGGAAAATCTGGGTCTGGAACTACAGCCCCTGCACCATGATACCTCGTCCAATCACGCCTATCGCCAGGCTTTATATTATAACCCCAACAGCTACTCGGCGAGAGAACACCTGAGAGATCTCGAGAATAAACCATCGCTCTGGAAGGCCTTCCCCGAAACCGACGTCTACCAGGCCATAAAGGACGCGGCAGGAAAGACATTCGATCACGACTATTTCTACATCCAGGACGACAAATACGCCATCGTCTATCCCGAAGGCGCTACGGAAGAATATACGTCCATCTGTATAAAGATCCTGACCCAGAAAGGTCTTGACAAATGGAAAGAAACTTCCATCGGCTACAATTCGGGCAGCCAGGACCTGAAAGTGGAAAAAGCGGAAGTGGTTAAGAAGAGCGGCTCGGTACAGCCAGCGGATCAGAACGACAACCAGATCGTATTCACCGGTCTGGAAGTCGGAGACGCTATCGTACTGCGCTATAAGATACAGCACTTTGCCGAAGGCCGCATCAGCCGTCACTTCTGGGACACCTACAATTTTAACGCGTCTGTCCCGGAGTTGAAGACAAGGTATTGCCTGCTGATCGCCAACAATGTAAAATTCGACTATAAGGTAGAGAACGGAACAGTAGAACCAGTCAAAAAAGCCTATGACGATTATACGCTCTATACCTGGGAGATGAATAATCCCACCATTTGCGAGTCCGAACCTTTTATGCCCTCGCTGACAGACGTAGGCCCTACCCTTCATCTGTCGACCATTACTTCCTGGTCGGACATCGCCAACTGGTATGGGGATCTGTGCTCTTCACAAACAGATGATGATTTTGAAGTGAAACAGGTCTACGACAGCCTTTTTCCAAAGACCGCAGCTTCGCTGACCGACAAAGAAAAAGCGATGCGCATCTACCAGTATATCATGGACAATGTCCATTATAGTTCGGTTTCGTTCAGACAAGGCGCCTATATTCCCCAAAAAGCGTCTGTCACGATCGATACCCGGCTGGGCGATTGCAAGGACGTCTCCAGCCTGTTCGTGACCCTGGCCAGACTAAGCGGTCTAAAAGCCCAGATGGTGCTTGTAAATACCAGGGATAATGGCACGAAGGAGATGATACTGCCTTCCATGGCTTTTAATCATTGTGTCGTAAAGACCTGGCTGGATGGAAAAGCCTATTTCCTCGAGCTGACCGACAATCAACTCCCATTTGCAGCCCTCCCCGGCACCGATGAGCATGCCCAGTGCCTCGTGATCCCAGAATCGGGCAAAATCATTGAGAACAGTCATCTGGAATTTTTGGAATCTCCGTATCGCGTAAGAGAAAAGATAAGCCGTAAGATCCTCGTGCAGATGAAAGGCAACGATCTTAACCTTACTACTTCAGTATGCAAAACGGGCACACTGGCTTCTGGTGTACGCGGCGAATACGCGGAACTTTCGCCTTCCAAACAACAGGAACAATTCCAAAGCAACTTCGGATCAGGCTTCAAGAATGCCGTAAAAGTCGACAACCTGTCCTTCTTCGGACTGACGGATAATACAGACAGCGCAGGCTATAAATTCACCGCCAGGATACAGAATGAAGTGATCGATGTGAGTGACATGCACATGATAAAGATCCCCTTTAGTGACGTGATCGCCTCTGTCGATAATTTCTCAAAAGATGACCGTCAGTTTCCTGTCGAATACTGGAACTATGAGAATACGGATGAATATGAAACCATTCTGACGGTTGAAGCTCCGGCGGATACGAAGTTTATCGAGGTTCCTAAAAACGAGAAGTTCACCTTTAGAGGAAGTACTTATACCCTCGATTATATTCCTGTCAACGCGCACCAGATAAAGATCGTCAGAAAGGCGATCCTGCAGCGCGACAATGTAAAACCGGAAGAGTATAAGGCCATGAAGGACTTCTTTAATAAGATCGTAAAAGCAGAGTCAAAGTACCTGGCCTATAAATAGACAAAGAAAAACGCGACAATGGTGCAATAGTGGAACTAATGCCTACATTGCCTGCGGCGATAACCGGGAAAAGGGCAAGGCGGACCTGCCGCCTTGCCCAAAATGATCTTAATAGAAGAACTGCTCCTGAATGATCTTGCCATTCTTCACCTGGAAGACGCCCACTTCTTCTTTTTGAACACGCGGTCCATTCTTCAAGGTCATGTCCCTTGTCAGCACCAGGGTAAAGAAGTCGCCAGCCACCAGCGGCTTACTACAGGTCTGAGTATGGATCGTCTGGATCATCTCCCGATTGGCGGCGCTTTTGGCCCAAAGCGCTGCTCGGCCCTTTGTTTCCACCTGCATCCCCCTTTCGGCGACATGCTCCGGTTCTCTGTTTATAATGTTTTCGTCGTGAAATTCCTTCTGGATCTCCGCCCAATTGCTTTGATTGGCCAATTCATAGTAGTGGTTTGCGATTTCCTGTGTTGTCATGATTGTTGCTTTTTATGCTTCAAAGATGAAAGGCAGGAGTGACAGCCTTATGTCAGCAGGGTGTCAGGGGGACAAAATTTTTATGATCGCCTTCATATATTCCACCAGCTGATCCTGTTTTTCAATGTATTTTGCAGAAAAAAGCACCATGAAGTTCTCGCGCCTCCTGTTAGCGCTTGCCCTGATCGGCTCCGAGAAAGCCTTGCCGCAAACCAGCCAGCCCTGGCTGATGACATCGGACACAGCCGCTGTTCCAAAAGAAATAGAAGACCCGGAATGTATCGGCATTAATAAGGAGCCGGCACACGCTACGCTGATGCCCTATGCCAACCTCACCGAAGCGTTGAAGGCGGACCGGCACGAATCTTCTTTTTGCAGGACCCTCAACGGAAAATGGAAGTTCAACTTTGTTCCCTGGCCGCAGCAAAGACCAGCCGATTTTTATCTTCCTTCCTACAATGTAGACCGCTGGAACGATATCCAGGTCCCTTCCAACTGGCAGGTAGAAGGCTATGGCACGCCCTATTACAGCAACTACACGTATATCTTCAAAAAAGATTTTCCGCACGTCATGAGCGCTCCGCCGGTAAGCTGGACCGCCTATAAGGAGCGCAATCCCGTCGGCAGCTACCGCAGGGATTTTGAGGTGCCCGGGGAGTGGGATGGGAGGCGGATCTTTGTAACGTTCGACGGCGTGGACGCCGGCTTCTTTGTGTGGATCAACGGGAAGAAGGTCGGTTATAGCGTCAACAGCCGCAATGCCGCAGACTTCGATATCACCAACTATGTCCATCCCGGCAGGAACATCATCGCTGTCGAGGTTTATCGCTTCACCGTGGGCAGCTATCTCGAGGACCAGGACATGTGGCGGCTCAGCGGTATCTTCCGCAACGTGACGCTGTGGAGCAGTCCGCAGGAACATATCCGGGATTTCTTTATCACGTCCAGCCTCGACAAACAATATAAGGACGGCATCCTGAGCGTTACCGGCAGGATCAGGAACTATGGCAGGACCGCGATCCCGGTCCGTACACTTTCGGTTGGATTATACGACGGTCAGACGCTGGTCCAAAAGGCAGGGACTTCCATCCCGGCCCTTGCCCCGGGAGAAGAAACGGTCGTAAACGTCAGGTTCATGGTAGCTGCTCCCCGCAAATGGACAGCCGAGACGCCCAACCTCTATACCACTATCCTTTCCATCCAGGACGGATCAGCAGGTGCTGCCTCAGAGATCATCTCGAGCCGCACAGGCTTCCGGACACTGGAATTGAAAGGCCGTCTCTTTCTGATCAACGGCGTAGCCGTTAAATTAAAAGGTGTCAACCGGCATGAGAACTGGCCCGACAAGGGACATGCCATCACCGAAGATCAAATGATCCGGGATATCCTGCTGATCAAACAGGCCAACTGCAATCACGTACGCACTTGTCATTATTCCGACGATCCCCGTTGGTACGAGCTCTGCGACGAATATGGAATTTATCTGCTGGCCGAAGCCAACCTGGAAAGCCATGGCTCCTGGGATGAATTTAACGAAGACCCCAGAATAAAAAGCGCAATCATCGATCGAAACGTTGCCAACGTCGAAAATTTCAAAAACCATCCATCGGTCATCATCTGGTCGCTGGGCAACGAATGCGGCAGCGGTGGTTCCAACTTCCGTGCGGCACTGGCAAAGATCAGATCGATCGACCCCGGCAGGCCGACACACTACCAGGGATTTGGGATAGGCGCTGAAAATCCCGCCGATATGGACAGCGAAATGTATACCGACCTGCCTTCTTTGCTGCGGCATGCGCAGGATACCACGCTGGTGAAACCCTTCTATCTTTGTGAATATGCGCATGCGATGTTTAACTCGATGGGCAGCGTAGATGAATACAATAACCTGTTCGACAACTACCCCAGCCTGTTGGGCGGCTGTATCTGGGAATGGCAGGATCAGGGGATCTACAACAGAATAGACCCGGGACATCCTATCACGGCTTATGGCGGCGGCTTTGGCGAAGTTCCCAATGACCGGTACTTCATTCACAAGGGTGTTGTATTCTCCAACCGCAGTCCCAAGCCGCACTACCCGGAGCTAAAGCACGCCTACCAGTGGATTGCGGTCAGAGCGGCTTCCGATGCCGGCAGCATCAGGGTGCTCAACCGTTATCAATTTACCAATCTCGACCAGTTCCTGGGCAGCTGGACACTCGCAGCCGACGGGAAGATCGTCGACAGCGGCAAGATCGGCACGCTCCATATACGCCCCGGAGATTCTATGCTGGTAAAGCTGCGCCTGCCCAAACTGGCGAAGACAGAACACGAATATATCCTTCGCACAAGTTTTACGACGAACAAAAAAACGCTTTGGGCGCCGGCAGGGTATGAGGTGGCTGAACAACAGCTGGTGTTGTCCGAGTTCAGAAATACAGCTGCCCGCTCTTCTGCCGGTCTGCCTGCCGTGCAGGTCACATCGGATGACAAGGGCATTGTCGCCGCGGGAAAGGACTTCAATATCATCTTCAGCAAGACCTCCGGCAGGATCGTCTCTATTACGCGCAACGGCCATGAGCTGCTGGCCGAAGGCGGCGGTCCTCTTCTTCATCTCTGGCGTGCGCCGCATCAGAAGGATGATATGTGGGCTTATCCCGAATGGCAGAAGCTAGGCATAACCGAACTTAACTGGCATGTGCAGCAATTGCAGTTCAAACAAAACGATAACGGCAGTCTGCTGGTTACCGCTGAATTGGAAGGCAAAGGAAAGGAAGGGTTCTGGGTCCGGCATACCGCCGGCTATACGATCGAAGCATCGGGAAAGATATCGGTCACAAACGACCTCAGCTTTAGCAGGAACGACATTCCGCTGGCTCGAATCGGCGCGCGTATCCTGCTGAAGAACGAGTACAACCATTTTACTTACTACGGGCGCGGTCCGATGGAGAACTATGCCGACAGAAAACAGGGCTCGGATATCGGCATCTATCAAAGCGCTGTCCTTGACCAGCAGACGCCCTACGAAAAGCCAATGGAATGCGGCAACCACGAGGACGTACGGTGGGCAGAGCTGCAATCAGAGACGGGCGGGATAAAGGTAGGCAGCAACGGACAAGCGCTGCAGGTATCGGCACTGCCCTATAAGGATGAAGAGATGGTACCGGTCGAATACCGTATCGATCTCCCGCAGCCCAGCTGTACTTCGTTGTGTATCTCCGCTCAAACCCTCGGCGCAGGTTCCTGGGGATGCGGGCCAAAGCCGCTGGATCAGTTCATACCGAAATCGGTCAACCAGCAATTCAGCTACGAGTTGGAGTTAAAATAAACAATGGCGGCGCTGTTGCCGGCGCCGCTTTACTTTTTTACAAACCCGCTCACCCAAAATTTACTTTTTCAAAAGCACGGTCCCCCAAAAGTAAAGGAGGAGGAAATATTTCATCCGATAAGCATTTGTCGCGTAAAGACGCAGAAAAGCCGTCCTTGTTGCATCAGCGCTTGTAATTGAAGCATTATTCCAGTATTTACCGCCGCGCGGCATTGGCTTCGCGAAACTCTTTTGGCGTACAGCCCTTCAGGCGACGGAAGGACCGGTGAAAATGCGCAATATTATTGTACCCCGCTCTATAAGCCAGCTCAGATACATTTTCGGAGGTCTCGACCAGCATTCGGCAGATATGCCCTATCCGGATCTCGCTCAGGCTCTCGGCATAGGTCTTCCCCGTTCTCTTCCGGATACTGCGGCAAAATGCACCCTTGGTCATCCGGGCCTTACGCGCAACATCGTCGAGGGAGATGGGCTGATAGAAGTTGGTCTTCATAAATGTCACCGCAGAATTGATCCGGGATTCGCTGATCGACGGCCCCGCAGGCTTCTCCGGATCGCGGGAAAGCAAGGTTTCGCGACCGGCAAGAGACAGCCCATGCAAGATGCCCAGCAGCTCCAATAAGGCGCTGAATCCTGTTTTAGTAGAAAGACCAGCGCATCGCAGGGCAAGCGTATTTGCCGCCTCTCCCCGCAATATGATCCCGCGGCAGGCATGTTCCAGCAATTCGTTCAGGAGTTTCATCTGTTCCCATCCCAAAAATTTACTTCCAAGGAGATCCGAGCCGAAACGGACCATATATCCTCCCTTAACCGCCCCCGACCAGGCATGCGGCAATCCCGGCGCTAAAAGAACCAGGCATGGGCCCTTCAGGGAAAAGACCTCATCGCAAAGACGCAATTGGGCTTCACCGGCATCCGGAACGACCGAGAGTTCGTATTCGGCATGATAGCGCAAAGGCTGATCCGCAGCAGCAAGAGGAAGGGAAAAGATGGCAAGACATTCTCCGTCGTCCAAAAGGGACGAATCACATAAAGCATTGCTTTTCATCGCAGTATCGTTATTTCCCTAAAAATAATCCAGATGACGCCAGTCTCCGCTTTTTGGCATATCTTGATAACAGTTTGCACAATATGATAAGGTTAACGGTTGCCTGGTTGGTTTGGCTCTTCTTTCTTCTGCCTTTTTACTCTCCTGCTCAAACGGGAGGCATAATGCGTTATGGACAACTCCCGGATATAAAAAAGTTCAGTTCGCTGACGACAGCCGATGGTCTTTCCCAGAGCAACGTCAATTGCATCCTGAAGGATAAAGCGGGATTTATGTGGTTTGGAACCAGGGACGGACTGAACCGGTACGATGGAGCCAATTTTGTCATTTTCCGGCACGACCCCGCCAACCCGCATTCTTTACCCGACAACCAGGTCAAAACGCTTTTCGAAGACGAACAGTCGCGCCTCTGGATCGGCACGCTTGGCAACGGGCTGTGTATCTATGATCCCAACACCGGCTCATTTCTTCGGCCGGAAGACCTCGGCTTTCATATGAATGTCGTCATCGATCACGCCATTCTCAGTATGTGCGAAGACCGGCAGGGGCAGCTGTGGATCGGGACCTATCGCGGCCTGCTGTGTGTCGACCGGAAAAACAAGACTATCCGCTCTTATCAGCCCAATCCGTCGGACCCCGCTTCGCTGACCAATGGCACCATAGAAAGTCTCTACTGCGATAATACCGGTAGGCTATTTGTCGGGACCGATCGAGGGCTCAACGCACTCGATCCCGCCACGCATAAGTTCAGCAGCTGGCTTCACGACCCCCGACGGCCCAATAGTCTTTCGGCAGACAGGGTGACAGCCATCACCGGTGACAGCAAAGGGCATCTGTATGCGGGCACAGACGGCGGAGGGCTCAATGTCCTTGACCCGGGTACCGGCAGCTGCTTATCTTATCGCCAGGGCATGGGCACGGGCAGTCTCAGCAGCAACAATGTCCGGTCCCTTTATTATACGCGGGATGGTGAGCTATGGGTAGGCACAGAGAGCGGTATCGATATATGCGAAGGGCCGCTTCCCATTCCCGGTCTGCCGGCAAAAACAGGATTCACCCACTACCACCGATCGCTGATAGGCACCGGCAGCCTGTCGAACAACACCGTGCTTTCGATTTTTGAAGATAACATGGGAATCGTTTGGGCGGGCACCGCCGAGGGAGGCGTCAACAAATATGACCGGAATCTTTTTTATTTCGACCTGTACCGGCAGACGGCCGATCCCAATAGTCTTAACGGGACACAGGTTACGTCGTTCGCCATGGCTTCCAACGGCGACGTCTATATCGGGACGGACGGCGGGGGACTCAATCAGTGGCAGGCTTCGACAGGCCGCTTTCTCCATCATCTTCCCGGGCCGGGTAACACGGTAGCGGGTCCGGCCATTCTTTGTCTGCTGACCGCAACAGATGACCAGACTTTGTGGATCGGCACCTATGGCAATGGACTCGACAGATTGAATTACAGGTCTGGCCGTTTTGAACACTTTGGAAGCGGGGTTAATGGACAAAGGCTCAGCAGCCGGTCCATCTACTGTCTGCTGGAAGACAGCAGGGGTAATCTTTGGATCGGCACCAACGGTGGAGGCATCGACATTCTCCATCCTGACGGAACGATTACGGTTCATCGGTTCTCCGGCGCTCAGGATAGTATCAGCAACGATTATATCCGCTGTCTGCTCGAAGACCGGCATGGCCGGATCTGGATCGGCACATACTCGGGAGGGATCAGCGTCTATGATACTGCGACAAAGAAATTTACGGTGTATGATAATGTGGTTCATCATCTCAGCAACCAGGTCGTTCTTTCGCTATGCGAAGACAGGCATGGTCAGATCTGGGTAGGCACCATGGGCGGTGGTCTTGACCGCTTCGATCCGGAACGCCAGCGATTTGTTTCGTTTGATGAAACGGCCGGTCTGAGCAATAATATCGTCAACAGTATCGTAGAGGATCGCAATGGATCCCTGTGGCTCAGTACCAACAAGGGGATCAGCAGGTATGATCCCGCCAGCGGCAAAGTAAAAAATTATGGTATCTACAATGGATTACAAAGTCTCGAATTCCTTGGCGGATCGGGATACAGGGATCCTGGGGGAAAGATCTATTTTGGAGGGATAGACGGCTTCAACGTGTTCGATCCGCAAAAGGTAATGGAAAACAAAGTGCCGCCCGTGCTCCGTTTTACCGGCTTCGAGTTGTTTAACAAGCCCGTGCTGCCCGGCGAAAAGCATTCCCCATTACCCGCCGATCTTAATTCTTTGAAGTCCCTGACCCTTTCGCACGACCAATCCGATTTTACATTTAGCTATGCTGCGCTCAGCTATACCGTTCCCGAAGAAAACAAGTACGCCTATCAGCTGGAGGGCTTTGACCGGAACTGGAACTATGCAGGCGCCGGGCACCGGGCTACTTATACCAACCTTCCTCCAGGCGACTATCTTTTCCGGGTGAAGGCCGCTAATAATGATGGAGTCTGGAGTAAGACAGAAACAGTATTGGCTATCCACGTACGCCCCCCCTTCTGGAAGACCTGGTGGGCTTACCTTTTCTATGTTTTACTGACGGCCGCCCTTCTCTATATCATCTACCGGGATATCGCCGGTAAAGAACGGTTAAAAGCGCAGATCCGGCTGGAAAGACTGACCGCTGAGAAGATGAAGGAGCTGAATGATATCAAGATCAACTTTTTCACGCATGTCTCACACGAACTGAGAACGCCGCTGTCCCTGATCATGGATCCGCTGAGAAAGCTGATCAATGGAGAACAGAGTAAAGAACAGACCCGTTATTACAGCCAGCTGATGTATGACAATGCGCAGCGCCTGACCAGGCTGATCAACCAGATGCTGGACTGGCGCAAACTGGAAACCGGTCATTTAAAACTGGAACCTTCCAGGATGGATATGACGGCGCTGGCGCAAAATATTGCGGAGCTTTTCCAGGTGCATGCGCTGGAGCGAAATATCCGGTATACGATCGTCGCGGAAGCCGGGGAGCTATGGGCGGATATCGACGCCGATAAATTCGAAAAGATCATCTTCAACCTGCTCTCTAACGCCTTTAAGTATACGCCCGATGGCGGCAGTATCTCCCTGCTGATCAGGCAGACGGAGGGCTTTGCTGAGATCCATGTCACCGATACAGGGGTTGGTATCGCGCCGGAACACCTGGACAAAGTTTTTGGCATCTTCTACCAGGTCGAAGGCGCAGGTCGTTTTGAAAGCGGTTCTACGGGCATTGGCCTGGCACTGGCCCGTGAACTGGCCTTGCTGCACAAGGGAACGCTGGAGGTAAAAAGCGAAAAAGGACGCGGCTCTGATTTTATCTTTCGCATGCCGATGGAGACCGGGGCTGACGGGTCTTTCAACCCCGCGGTCGGACCGGCGGAGGGTTGGGTTCCAAATACCGAGGCGGCAGAGGTACCGGCGTATGGCGAGGCGCCCGCTGCGGGCATGGAGGCGGCAGCGGATGAGACCGCCGCAAAAAGCGCGGGGGCTGTGGAGGATGCGACAGCTGCCATTCCCGATGATGCTCCCCTCATCCTGCTGGTAGAGGACAATCAGCCGCTCCGCAACTATATAAAAGCGGAGCTCGATCCTGGTTATAAGGTGCTGGATGCAAAGAACGGCGCCGAGGGATGGGCGATGGCACTGCAATGGGTCCCCGATCTGATCATCAGCGACATCATGATGCCGGAAATGAATGGCCTTGATCTTTGCAGACAGATAAAAACAGACGAAAGGACCAGCCATATTCCTGTCGTGCTGCTGACTGCGCGTCAGTCAGAACCGCACCAGGTAGAAGGCTATGACGCCGGCGCGGATGCTTATATACCAAAACCCTTCAGCATGGAGGTGGTGGAAGCCTGCATAAAAAGTATCCTGGAATCAAGACGAAGGTTGAGAGAACGATATGCCAGGAGACAGCAATCCTCCGCCGTCAAAGAAGAAGAAAAAGAACCCCAGATACACCCACTGGATAAGGCTTTCCTTGAAAAAGCGTATCAGCATGTCGAGCGGCGCCTGGCCGACGTCCTTTTCGACGTGGACGTTCTTGCCGCGGATCTGAAGGTAAGCCGCCGCCAGCTGTATCGTAAATTAAAGTCGTTGACCAACCAGACGCCGCATGAGTTTATCAGCGGCATACGTCTTCAGCGGGCAGCCCAACTGCTGATGAAAGGAGAAAACACTATTGCTGAAGTCGCTTATAAAGTCGGGTTTTCCGAGCCTGCTAATTTTACCCGGTCTTTTACCCGGCATTTTGGAAAGAGCCCAAGTAAGTACGTCAGGGAATCGACGTGATCGTTGCGGCCAGATCCCATTCTACCGGGGGACAGCTCAGCTGCAGCTGATGCTGGTCGGCCAGGATTGTATCAACCCCCATTTCATTCCCGCTCCGGCAGTCCAGCCATCTTACCCGGTATCGTCCATTCTGCATTCCCGGAATACGAAGCAGGACATCCCTGACGGCCTGCGGCTTCCCATTGATACGGATACCCTGCCAATTGTAGGCTTTGTTGAGCACCCAGAGTGCCAGTTGTGCAGAATCTGCTTTTAGCGCATAGACGCGAAGGGCAGGGCCCGCTGAAACGGACGCCGGCCGGTAGTCATGCCCGGTAAAATCGATGGCCGTGATAAACTTAGCCAGTGCCGGGTAAAGCACATAGAGGTTCTGTGGATCGACATAGTTGTCCCAGTACCAGGGCAGCGCCGGCCCCATGGCCCCTGCCATCAGCGTTGCCCAAAGACAGTTGTGAAGATAAACACCCGTGGGATCGCCGCCGATAAGCGGTTTTGCATCCCCGTTAATTCCAAATTCCCCGTTGAGGGTCGGCTTCCCGTACTGCTCCCAGTAAGACAGGGAAACATTACTGAGAAGGCTGTCCATTCCGGCCTTCTCCGAATAGTAATGTGTCTGCGTAAAATCAAGCCCCGGCAAACGCCAGCAGGCGGGGTCGTTGTCTGTCGAACCAAAGCTGGTGGTCACCAGGTGATGGTATACATCCACCCTTTTGAACCAGGCAGTCATTTCCGCATGCCAGTCGACGATATCCTTTTTATAGGCGGCAAAATCATCCGTCCAGTCGACCTCGTTAAAAAGCTCCCAGCACATGATATTGGAAGCATGGCCATACCGGGCCACAATGTATCGGAAACGGTTCCTGATCAGTCTCCGGGCTTCCTTATCCGTAAAGAAATTCCAGGGATGCTGGCATGGCCCGCCGTTGGCTGCATTGTAAGGATTTTCGTTCCAGTTCGGGTTGACGGTTGTCGATACCTGCCCGTGATGATCCAGGCTCAGCATCAGGCTGACGCCCTTTGACTGACAATAACCGATCAGCCAGTCCAGGTAAAACGCATTCTGCTGCTGGTAATATTCCAGTCCACCATATCCGTTACGTCCCTTTTGCCATTCCAGGCCGAGCCCCCAGGCAGGCATCCAGACACGGATAAAATTGCCTTTGTGATCAGCCAGCCGGCTTACCCAGCGGCTATAATCCTTATAAGCGTTCCGGTTAGCCCAGCCCATGTTCTCACCGAGCGGAATATAGGCCGATCCGTTGTCAAAAGAAAGATAAGGAGATGCCGTCCGGCGGATAAAACCCGGGGAAGCGGAGGCAATACAGGTGAACCTGCCCTGCCATTTTTCAGAGACGCCATTTTTCGTGATACAAATCAGCGAATAGGACCAGTCGCCCTGCATCGTTGGAGAATATCGCAGGCTGAAGCTGCCTTTACCTTTCGGCGTAAGCGCCCCGCTGGTCGTGTCCAGCTGATAGTCCTGCCAGTAAAACCCATCGACCGTATCCCGCTGACCCTTCGGGCCGACAAATACGCCCTGAAGATCTATATCGTCGTAATCGTAAGGATTGGAGTAGCTGGCCTCTAAGGTGACGTTTAGCGTGAATTGTCCATATAAACCGACGGTGGCGTTATCGGCCCGGACGC
This sequence comes from Chitinophagales bacterium, assembly GCA_015654595.1. Classification (GTDB taxonomy): domain Bacteria; phylum Bacteroidota; class Bacteroidia; order Chitinophagales; family Chitinophagaceae; genus Puia. Next base: position 55,296 of record JAATGQ010000153.1, read on the forward strand.
TTTTCAGTTCGGGCCGATGATTTCCAACAGCCCGTTGACAAACCAGCAGCGCCAGCAATAGAATAAGATTGTTTCTCATAGGGAACGCTTTAATGGAATGGCGCCCTAAGGCTAAAACCGACCAGCATCTGCCAGAGCGAAGCATCACTGTCGTATACGGCATTCAATCCCTGTTCTTCCATCGGCGGGTCGCCGAGATACGTATCTCCGGGCTTCCAGAAGGTCTGTCCCGGCCGAGGTCTCCCCTCTCCGCCAAATGCCCAGAAATTACAGCCCGCCAAACCGCTCTTTGCAGCAATGCCCTGGGTGAGGATGTTGAATAAAAGCTCGAAATATTGTTTGCGCAGCGAGTCGGGCGATTGTGCATTAAAAGCCTGGCGATCCCGCGGCAGACCAAATTCTTCGATCACCATCGGTTTGCCAAGCTGCCGTGCAACCTTTTCGTGTTTTGCGATATAAGAACGCGTATTCCGGGCGATCACGGGCATACCGGCGGCAATGGCCGTATCCTGGAAGAAGCCCCAGTTCTTGGGCCATACATGGATCGTCAGGTAGTCTACGTTGGGGTCGTTATGAATGGCAGCATAAAGCTCGATATCGTCATCCGTACTGGCCATTCCTTCTGTCCCGGTTGTCACCAGGTGATGAGCGTCCAGGGATTTGATCAGCGCCGCCGTGGTGCGCACCCAATCCTTGTAGGCGGCGTAAGAGGAAGGCCGCATGGGGCGGGGTTCATTCGCCAGCTCCCAGGCCATAATGGCCGGTTCATCGGCATATTTTCGTTTTGTCAGCGCATTGGTTCTGGATACCAGCTTTCGAACCTGGCGGTAATAGTCTTCCTCACAGGCGCTGCAGGTATAGAACTGGCTGGTATGATCGCGCAGCTCGTCCCAGCCCAGTTTCCGGTGGAAGAGAGAGTCGGCTAAGCGGCCGTTCCAGTTAAGGTATTGAAGGAATCCACCGCTCCAGTCCCAATTGTTGGAGAGATAGATGACCGCCTTCATCTTGCGTTTGTCCATCTCTGATAGCACAAAGTCCAGTCCCGACAACGCAGCTTCGCTGAATATACCCTTCTTTGGCTGTAAAGACGGGCCGACTCTCCAGGAGCCGTTGATGGCGCCTGATCCTTCGCTTCCCGCGACGATCCGCAGGTTTGTCACGCCATGTGCTGCCAGGAAAGACAGTTCCCGCTGTACCCTGAGCCTGCCCTGCCGGCCGGATGCGCTATTGGCCAATAAAGCGCCCTGCCAGTAATTGGCGCCGATATAATAATAAGGTTTGCCATCCAGCGTAAATCCAAGCCCTTCGCGTTTTACGAACGGCGATGCTTCGCCGCCGGACGTTGTGTTGGCTGCAACCGTACCAGGTCCAGCTGTAGCCGTCTTATCCATATAGGACAAGCTTCCGGGTCTTTGCCCATAGCCGCCGGCAGCATCCTCTTCGACGGCAGGAGAAACGGTCAGTCCTTCTACATTTTCCTTTCTATCGTGTGCCAGTCTTCAGGCGCACGAAGAATTTGGCGCCGGGGGGTGGGGTGATGCGCCAGGTTTCTGCGACGCCGCCGGGGATGGTCATGACCGACTCGCGGGTGGCGTTGGCCGGGCCCCAGGCGCCGAGGGTTTCGGCGGCTTCAACGGAATAGACCACTTCGTCGGCGTTCGCGGCGCGCTGGAAGGTGAAGAGCAGATC
>JAATGQ010000178.1 GCA_015654595.1 Chitinophagales bacterium
ACCCAGCGGCAATTTCGGCAATATCTGCGCCGGTTTGATGGCCTGGTCCTCCGGGCTGCCTGTCAGGCATTTCATCGCAGCCTGTAATGCAAATGATGTCGTCCCCCAATACCTCGAGACGGGCGACTATGAATCCAAACCCGCCCGGGCAACGCTCTCTAACGCGATGGACGTCGGCAACCCCAGCAACTTCGTCCGCATCCTCGAGATCTTTGGCAGCCAGCTCCCCGATATCAAAAAGGTACTCAGCGCCTACAGCATTACCGACGAACAAACCGTTGCCACTATCAAGGACCTGTACACGAACCATCACTATCTTCCCGATCCGCATGGCGCCGTCGGCTACCTGGCGCTAAAGGACTATCTCGACAAACATCCCGGTGATAAGGGATTCTTCCTCGAGACAGCACACCCTGTAAAATTCTATGACGTAGTCGAACCGATCATCGGCGAAAAGATACCGCTGCCGTCCTCCGTAGAAGCTATTCTCAACAAACAAAAAGAAAGCAAAAAAATACCCGCGCACTATAGCGAGCTGAAAGACTTTTTACTACTTTAGGGGACACAAACTTTCCCCTTTCTATATATGCGCGCAATTACCGGCAATCGCTTCGCCGGCCTGGATCACCTCCGTGCCCTGGCCATTATCATCGTATTTGTATATCACTACAATATATTCGCCCAGCCAGCCGGTCTTTATGACTGGCTGGGCCATTGGGGATGGACAGGAGTCGACCTGTTCTTCGTCCTCAGCGGCTACCTCATCGGCGGTCAGCTGTTCAGTAGGCTGGCCAAGGACCAACCCGTCTCCTATGGTGAATTCTATTTCAAACGAAGCCTCCGTATCCTTCCAGCCTACTTCTTTGTCCTCGCGCTCTACCTGATCTTCCCCGGATTCAAAGAAAGAAGCCAACTTCCGCCGGTATGGAAGATGCTGACCTTTACACAAAACTTTGGGCTCGATATCGCAAACCAGGGCGCCTTCTCCCATGCCTGGTCCCTATGCATCGAAGAACAGTTCTACCTTCTCCTCCCCCTGCTCATCATCGCCCTCGCTGCCCGCAAGTCAGGCAATAAAGCCGTCTGGCTCCTGCCCGGTTTATTCATAGCAGGCTTTGTCATCCGCACATTCCTCTGGATACACTACCTGCAGCCGCTCGAAGGTCAGGATGGCTTTGGTATAAAATACTATCAGCTGATCTATTACCCCACCTGGTCAAGACTCGACGGGCTCATCGCCGGCGTAGCGTTGGCAGCATTCTATTATTACCAGCCCCAACGCTGGTCCAACCTGACCAAAAAAGGGAATCTGGTATTTATCGTTGCCCTCCTGTTGCTGACAGCAGCATGGGCCGTCACACATCGCGAAAACCAATACACCGGACACGGAGCCATTTTTGGCTATCCGCTGATCGCCATTGCCTATGGCGCGCTGGTGCTCGCCGCGCTCAGCCCCAGCTGCTTCCTGTATCGCTATTCATCAAGAGTAACCCGGCTGATCGCGACACTCTCTTACTCCATCTACCTGACGCATAAACAAATCATTCATCTCTCCCAACAGATACTCACGCAGCACGGCTTCGACAAGAACAGCTACGGGGTCTTCGCGATCTGTACCCTCGTCTGCCTGCTGGGCGGCGGGCTGCTTCACCTTGTTGTCGAAAAGCCATTCCTGCGTCTCCGTGACCGCTGGCTCGCCAACCGAAAACTCGCGTCCCTCGCCCCCGCGCCACCACAATCCGCTAGCTAAATCGACCTCCACGGAACCCGCATCCCAGCTCCTGCCCCATCACAATCTGCCGGCTAAGCCGGCCTCTGCTAATAAAAAAAGCCGCCCTGATGAGAACCAGGCGGCTTAAGCACAATATAGTAACGCTTATCCCAGCTTCTCCAGCCGGAAATCAAGACGTTTGTCCTTCTTAAAATATTCGAGGATCATCACCGAACCAGCCTTGGCCGGGAATACCTTTAAGGAGCTGGCCTTGGATTTCAGCGGCAGCTTGTCTACATTGAACTTCTTGCCGTTGTAATGGATCGATGTAAAGGTCTCGCCTTTGAAGTCCGCCGTCTTTTCCCAATCACTGTAGCAGATAGAGAAATTAGAAAAATCATCATCGCCGGTCGTGAACTCATAGTCAAAAGCGCCCACGGTCTTCAGATACATCGCGATCATGTGCTGACTGTTCATATCGGCAGCGCCGGTCATATCAAGGGCCGAACTGTTTGGCTTGTCATAGATCGTAGCGCCGGTCAGCTTGAACCGGTTGTCAAACTCCATAACAACCATATCCGTGATCGTCATCTTCGTTACGCCGTTGTACGCTCTTCCGGCCGATAATACTGCCGTTGCAATACCCGCTACGCTGGCCGTCCTCTTATAGCCTTCTCCGACTACAAAGAACTTGCCGTCAGACGCATGGATGACCTTATGGATATACATATAACCCACATTATCGATCCTTCCCTTGCTGGAGATCGTCAGATACTTCGAAAAATCACCATCCCAGGAGTTCAGGGTCTTGTTCACGACCTTTCCATCCTTAGTGACTTCATAAATAGCCAGCCCCTTACTGTTATCCTTCAGGACATTGGCGCCAGACTCAAAATAAGATCCCATCACCAGCAGGTCATTGGTGCCATCCAGCTGCTGCACGCTCATCGGCGTAAAAGGAGTCTTTTCTTCATCGGCAGAAATATCGAACTGCTTCTTTTTCGTGTAAATATTGATACCTATCAGGTGAGAAGTCGCATCCTTACCGACATGAGAGTAATTCATCACATTCAGCAGTACCAGGCTATCCGTTGAGCCAAGATATTCTGCAATAGCAAATTTTTCAGCATCCTCCGGCGTATAGGTGAACTGCTTTTTGCTGACCGAAGAATAATAGTCGAGCTCATAGGTCCTATGCTTGCCATCCCGCAGCGGCAAGACGGACGCAAAGCCTTCATCGCCGACGTCAAAAACGTTATGGTTCATCCCCTCGTCCGTATGCATGCTGACGTATTGTTTCATCAGATCGTCCGTCCGCCGGTCAAACTCACGGCTATAAGTATACTTCAACTTCCCGTCGAAGTCATAGATCTTCATGTCAAGCGTCTTCTGATCCTCGTTCTTGAACAGGAAGGAGATCGTATTTTCATTGTAGGAGGACTCCAGCAGCATGATATTCTTCGAATCTTCGAACTTGATGTCTTTTACCTTGTTCAGGTTCTCGTCGAGGATCTGCAGCGTATACTGGTTGGTATGACGATCGATCTTATCGCTTTGATACAACAGGAAATAGCCTTTGATCTGGTTCTTATTCATGATAGCGCCGCTATTGCGCAGATACACGGAATACACCTTATCGATGCTAAGTTTGCCGTCTGTCGGTTTCGCCGCAGGAGCAGCAGCAACCGGCTGACCGGAGGTTTTAAACATTGCGGCCAGATCGGGGCCCGCAGCCTTTGCCGTGCCGGCGATAGCCAGCAGCAGCCCAAGGGCAGACAATTTCAGGTTTACATAACGCATGGTATTAGAGTTTACAGGTTTTACAAAAGGTTAAAGGGCGACAGCCTTGGCGCTCTGATCATAGGCTGTCTTAAATACCTTCAAATGATCCAATTGGGGGTGCCAGGGTGTTAAAAAATTATAGTTGATCGAAGCCAGATCTTCCAGGTAAAGGTTCTGAATGAACTGTAGCAGCAGATTGTAGTTCGGCGCATAACCTGGCGCCGGCAAATCGACCACCTTACTGAGACGATGCCCCTTCTGCGCTTCATACATCCCGTTCATGACCCGACCAATACCCGCGATCAGGTAAGAGTCATTGGGGCGGTCATGGAGCATCTCGAGGGAAAGAAAAAGATTCTCCGAATAGTCCCCAGATATATAAGTGTATTCGATCACTTCATATTTAAATCGCTCCCTTAGCTGGTTAAATTTCCCGGAGTCCACCACATTCCTCAGCCGCTGCCCGCTATTCCAGGATTGAACCATTGGCGTCAGCAGCTGGATCCGTTGGGGACACGAAGGGTGTGTCTTCAGCGAATCGCTGAACTCGCTCTTCTGCACCTGCGCATGTCCGCCGAACAGTCCATCTTCCTTTTTCAGCCACTTCTTCTTAAAAGGATAGGCAGTTGAGTTAAACGTTTGCTGCAGGCTGGCAGCGATATTGAAATCGTCCTTATCAACGGTATCGAGTAGGGCAAGAGCCGTTAAAGCCCCATTGAGATCGAACCGCGTAGATCGCATCAGCACAACCGCCATCGAGTCCGCCTGTGACTCATGGTCACGGCTATGGCGTCTGCTGTCAAACGTTAGCCCCTTGACCAGGCCTTCAACCTCGCTGCTCTTATTGAACTGGGAATGCTGGATCTCTTTTAACCTGGCCTGAACCTCCGGCGAATTCAGCGTTTCCACATGTTTGATGATGGAGTTCTCCTGGTGATGAAGGATATAATGGCTGATCTCGTGACAAAGGATATAGGCGGCCTGGCTCTCGTCCGAAAGCCGATCGAACAGCCCCATATTAAAAAGGATGATCCCCTGGCCGATGTATTCAGCGTTAGGTACATAAGTTCTCGAAAAATAGCAATGGAACGGCGTAGACTTCAAAACAGGATTGCCGCTGACGATCGCAACAACAAGCGCATCAAGGTAGGCCTGCGCCGCAGGATCTGTATTGATCTCTTTCTTGTCGAACCGCTCTTTGATACTCTTCCAGCGGTCTTCATAAATATCCTGGTAGTCCTTCTTATTGGTCGTGGGAAGATGCGTCAACTCCACTTTATAATCCTGCTGATAGCCATTGCAAAGCCAGGTGAGCAAAGACGTGTCCTGCGGGGAAGGAGCAAATATGGTCTCTGAAGCGATCAGTTTCGGTTGTTCGGCAGGCTTTACCTGGGCTCCTGAAGAAGCGCTGCTTGCCCATGGCGATGTCTGGCCAAAGGCAGGGCCGCAAAAAATACAGCCCAATACGAGGCTCGCGATCAGGGGTACAACGACGCCGCGCATAGGGTTAAAGGGCAGTTTAGGGGATATAGACATAGCATGGGATTTCGGGAATCCGGCGGCAAAGTAGAAATGATTTTCAATATTAGCAAATATGCAGATAGTGAGCCTCTGCCTCGCATATCCACAACCGTTTGGCTGCCAGTTATTTGCAACAAAAAAGCCACCCCGAAAATCGGGATGGCTTTGGATATTTATTCATCAGTTAGCGGAGCCAAAGTTTTAAATCGCCGCCGCTTTGCCCGCCTGTCCGGCCTTTCTCTCGAAATTAGCCCGACCGTCATCAACATTTAACGTCGGGCCTATCCGGCCAGGCGCCCGTGAGCGGCTTTTCTCTACTGCTGCCCGATCCGACCGAAGCATCAATTAATCAAACTTCAGATCGAGACCTAAGCCGCGCAACTCATGCACCAACACGTTGAAGGACTCAGGAATACCCGCTCTCGGAATATTATCCCCCTTAACGATAGACTCATACGTCTTCGCACGACCGATGATATCATCGGACTTGAGGGTGAGCAATTCCTGGAGGATGTTGGAGGCGCCATATGCTTCGAGCGCCCACACTTCCATTTCCCCAAAACGCTGTCCACCAAACTGAGCCTTACCACCCAGCGGCTGCTGTGTGATCAGAGAGTATGGTCCGATAGAACGTGCGTGCATCTTATCGTCAACCATGTGGTGCAGCTTGATGATATAGATGATACCAACCGTAGCCTTCTGGTCAAAGCGTTCGCCGGTTTCACCGTCGTACAGGTGCGTGTGACCAAAGCTGGGCAGACCAGCTCTTTCGATATGCTCGGCGATCTCTTCTACGGTAGCACCATCGAAGATCGGAGTTGCAAAACGTAATCCCAGTTTCTCACCAGCCCATCCAAGGACAGTCTCGTAGATCTGACCCAGGTTCATACGGGAAGGTACACCCAGCGGGTTCAACACGACGTCAACCGGCGTACCGTCAGCGAGGAACGGCATATCTTCAGCACGAACGATCTTGGCGACGATACCCTTGTTACCGTGACGACCGGCCATCTTATCACCCACCTTCAGCTTACGCTTAACAGCCAGGTAAACCTTAGCCAGCTTCAATACACCAGCAGGCAATTCATCACCGATGGAGATATTGAACTTCTCACGTTTGTAACGCCCCAGTTCTTCGTTGTACTTGATGCTGTAGTTGTGCAGCAGGATGTTGATGGATTCGTCGGTCTTGGCGTCACCAGTCCAGCCCAGCGGATTGACGTTCAGGTAGTCGATACCGCCCAGGTTCTTGGCAGTGAACTTAGAACCCTTTCCGATCTGTACCTCACCGAAGTTGTTGTTAACGCCGGCAGATACATGATCCTTCAACAGAACAGTCAGCTTGCTCAGGAGAATGTCCATGAGGTCAGACGTGTTCTTGTCGTGCACTTTTTCTATCTTTTCCAGGGCCGCTTTTTCACGAACCTTGGCATTCTTGTCTTTCTTGGCGCGCTGGAACAACTTCTTGTTGATCACGACACCTTCCGTTCCGCTCGGAGCCTTCAGAGAAGCATCCTTAGCGTCACCGGCCTTATCACCGAAGATAGCGCGGAGCAGCTTTTCTTCAGGAGTAGGATCGCTTTCACCCTTTGGAGTGATCTTACCGATCAGGATATCGCCTTCCTTGATCTGGGCGCCGATACGGATGATACCGTTCTCATCCAGGTCCTTGGTAGCTTCTTCCGATACGTTCGGAATATCCGGCGTCAGTTCTTCTTCACCCAGTTTGGTGTCGCGAACTTCCAGCTCATATTCGGAAATGTGGACCGAAGTAAAGAGGTCATCCTTCACCACCTTCTCGCTGATTACGATGGCATCCTCAAAGTTGTAACCCTTCCAGGGCATGAAAGCCACCTTCAGGTTACGTCCTAGAGCCAGCTCACCGTCCTGTACTGCGTATCCTTCCGTGAGGAAGTCGCCTTCTACCACCTTCTGACCTTTCTTAACGGCAGGCTTCAGGTTGATACAAGTCTCCTGGTTGGTCTTGATAAACTTCGTCAGCCTGTAGACCTTCAGATCTTCTTCGAAGGAAACCAGCTTCTGCGCTTCATTACGATCGTAACGAACGTGGATCTCGTTACCGTCAACGAATTCGACGACACCAGTACCTTCAGCATGGATCTGGATACGGGCGTCACGGGCAGCCTTTGCTTCCAGACCGGTACCAACGATTGGCATTTCCGGACGGATCAGCGGCACAGCCTGACGCTGCATGTTCGATCCCATCAACGCACGGTTGGCGTCATCATGTTCAAGGAAGGGGATCAAAGAGGCGCTCAGACCAACGATCTGGTTCGGAGCAACGTCCATGTATTCCACTTCTCCTTTATCGAGGATGGGGAAGTCACCCGTTTGACGGGAGACGATCTTGTCTTCTACGAAATTACCCTTTGCATCGAGCGCGATATTCGCCTGTGCGATCTTGGCGACATCTTCTTCTTCTGCGCTGAGATAAGTCAGTTTGTCCAGCTCTACGCGCCCTTCCTGAACTTTACGATAAGGCGTTTCGATAAAGCCCATTTCGTTGATCTTGGCGTGTACGCAAAGAGTAGAGATCAGACCGATGTTTGGACCTTCCGGAGTTTCGATAGTACACAGACGGCCATAGTGGGAGTAGTGTACGTCACGAACTTCGAAGCCGGCACGTTCACGGGACAAACCCCCAGGTCCAAGAGCCGAGATACGACGCTTATGCGTGATCTCACTCAACGGGTTAGTCTGGTCAAGGAACTGGGACAGCTGGGAAGTACCGAAGAAGGAGTTGATCACGGAAGACAAGGTCCTCGCATTGATCAGGTCGACCGGTGTGAATACTTCGTTGTCACGAACGTTCATACGCTCGCGGATGGTACGGGCCATACGAGCCAGACCTACGCCGAATTGAGCGTAGAGCTGCTCCCCTACCGTGCGGACACGACGGTTGCTCAGGTGATCGATATCGTCGATTTCCGCCTTGGCGTTGGTCAGACGAACAAGATACTTGATGATCTCGATCATGTCCTCCTTTGTCAGCGTCTTCTGATCCAACGGCTGATTCAGGTTCAGCTTGCGGTTGATCTTGTAACGGCCTACTTCGCCGAGATCGTAACGCTTGTCGCTGAAGAATAATTTATCGATAATACCACGTGCAGTCTCGTCATCCGGAGCGTCAGCGCCGCGCAGCTGGCGGTAGATATGCTGAACCGCTTCCAGTTCCGAGTTGGAGGTATCTTTATTCAGAGTATTGTAGATGATGGCATAGTCGCCGCCAACGTCTTCGCGCTGCATGAAAATGCTCTTGACATCCATATCGACCACCATGTCAATGGCTTCGTCATCCAGGATCGTATCGCGTTCGAGAACGATCTCGTTACGCTCGATGGAAACGACTTCACCCGTATCCTCATCCACGAAATCTTCTACCCAGGTACGGAGTACGCGGGCAGCAAGTTTACCGCCAATGTAAGCCTGGAGGGATTTCTTGTCGGCTTTTACCTCGTTGGCCATACCAAACAGCTCAAGAATATCCTTGTCCGTCTCATAGCCAATACTACGGAGCAGCGTCGTAACCGGGAATTTCTTCTTACGGTCGATGTACGCATACATCACGTTGTTGATATCGGTAGCAAACTCCATCCATGCGCCCTTGAAAGGGATCACACGGGCAGAGTAGATCTTGGTGCCGTTGGGGTGAATGGACTGGCCGAAGAATACGCCCGGACTGCGATGCAGCTGGCTTACAACGACACGTTCAGCACCATTGATGACAAAGGTGCCGCGGGGAGTCATGTAAGGAATATTCCCGAGGAACACATCCTGTACGATGGTCTGGAAATCGACGTGCTCTTCGTCATTACAGCTCAAACGCAATTTAGCCTTCAGGGGAACCGCATAAGTTAAACCACGTTCCATACACTCTTCGATCGTGTAACGGGGCGGATCGATGAAGTAATCCAAAAATTCCAGCATGAAAATGTTCCGCGTATCAGTGATAGGGAAATTTTCCTTGAACACTTTGAACAAACCCTCAATATTCCGCTTGTCCGGCGTGGTCTCTAACTGGAAAAACTCTTTGAACGATTGGATCTGTACTTCCAGAAGGTCAGGAGTCTCGGCAAGGTGCTTGATTTTACCGAAATTAACCCTGCTTTGCATTTTTGTTGAAGACATATTGTTTAAAACCGGTTTTTTAGTATTTCTAACATCAAATCTTCTATCTTCTCTTTCCGTATTAAACGCTGTTTACCAGAATTTTACATATAAACGCCAATAACAGCGCACAGTTTACCCAAGGGAAACGGACCGCAAATGTAGTCAATATCCAGGAAACTAGCAAAAATAAGAACTCGCCCCAAATTTTTTTTCAAAAATTCGGAGCGAGCATCTATAAAGAAATGTCTTGAGGGAGTTTCCCCCGCCCAGACTACTGGATTTCTACTTCAGCACCAGTTTCCTTCAGCTTAGCTACCAGGGCTTCAGCGTCAGCCTTGGATACACCTTCCTTAACGGGCTTGGGAGCGCCGTCAACCAGGTCCTTAGCTTCCTTCAGACCGAGGCCAGTCAGGTCCTTAACAACCTTAACAACGTTCAGCTTGTTAGCGCCAGCGGCTTTCAGGATAACGTTGAAAGAAGTCTTTTCTTCAGCAGCAGCAGCGCCGCCGCCAGCAGCAGGAGCAGCAACAGCTACAGCAGCAGCTGCAGGCTCGATACCGTACTCTTCTTTCAGGATCTTAGCTAATTCGTTAACTTCTTTTACAGTCAGTCCTAC
>JAATGQ010000042.1 GCA_015654595.1 Chitinophagales bacterium
GATCTGGTGGTCAAAGTCGTAGAGCGCATCGTAGATACCGCTCTGGTAAAGCGGTTTAGGGTTGGGGTCGGTTGTGCCCAGGTTATACTGCGGTGCGATAGGAGGTTGTGCAACCAATTGGCCAGGGGTCGAGAAGGCGTTATCGGTGGTTACCTTATTGAGCTGGGAGCGGTCAACGGCCAGATTCAGGCCAAAGACCAGCTTATCCGTTGCGTTGTGTTCGATATTGAATCTCGCGCCGTAGCGGGAGAAAGTATTGTTGATCACGATGGCGTCCTGTGTGTTGTAAAAGCCGGAGACAAAGAAGCGGGTTTTGTCATTGCCGCCGCTGGCGGAGAGAGAAACCTGGTGGGAGGGGGCGTTGTGATGGTAGCCCAGTTTCTGCCAGTCGGTGTTGACGTCAGTGGTTCTCCAGTCGGGGCCTTGTGTGATGGGGGTAAGGAAATAGTCATAGAGATAGTTTTCCCAGTCCAGCGCATCGGACATGGTAGCAAAGCCGCTGTAGCCGTTGGTGAAGTCCGTGTATGCGTCATTGGTGAGGGCATCTTTTGCCAGCTGTATATATTGTTTGCCGTTGAGGAAGTGCCAGCGGCGGGCGGGATTGCTGATGCCGGTGAAGGTGTTCAGTTCGATATTCGTTTTTTTGGCGTTGCGGCCTTTCCTGGTGGTGATGAGGACTACGCCGTTGGCGGCCCGGGCGCCGTAGATGGCGGATGCGGACGCGTCTTTCAGGATATCGATGGATTCGATGTCGTTGGGGTTGATATCGGCCAGGGGATTGGTGTCGTTGTTGGTCGGGTCAGAAAGGCTGGTCGTCGTGACGGGAAGACCGTCTATCACGTAAAGCGGCTGGCTGCTGGCGGAAATGGAGGACAGCCCGCGGATATTGACCTGGATGGCTTCGCCAACTCTTCCGCTGCCGGATGCAATGACGACGCCGGGAGCTTTACCCTGTATCGCCTGTTCAAAACTGGGTGTGGGGGTATTCTCTACGTCTTTTGCTTCGATCCGGGTGATGGAGCCGGTGATGTCTTTCTTCTGGGCTTTACCATAACCGACGACGACGACTTCGTTCAATGCCTTTTGCGAACCCGAAAGCGCAATGACGAGGGAGCTGTTATCCGTTGGGATCGAAACGTCCTGGTCGTCATAACCAATATAGGAGACGTGTAAAGTCGTGGTGGCGGCGGTCGTTTTGATCGTAAAGTCCCCGTTGAGGCCGGATACGACAACCGCCTTGCTTCCTTTTACGCTGATGGTTACGCCTGTGAGGGGGGATTTGTCTCTTGCATCCAGCACTTTGCCGGATATCTGCCTGGTCTGTGCCAGCAGCAGCGTACTTTGGAATAATAGTATCCCAAGAAAATACAAGGATCTTCTTCTCATAAGTAGATTAGTGATTTGGTTAACGATATTGATGACGGAAAGGTCAGGAAGGGGGTCGGTGCAATAATAATAAACAACCCTTGAACGTCAAAAAATAGTATTCCGGCTATATTTTTTAACGCTATAGGCAAAGGTAGTCGATTGATTTCTAAATCATTTAACTGATTTGTGGATAGAATATTGTTATACTTTTTGCATATAAATTGCCGGGGAGTGTGCGGTGGTCTTTCTTTGTCCGCAACGATTGTCACCAAACACTTATCATATGAGAAGGAGCTTATCCTATGGATTGATCTTCTCGGGTCTTTGTCTGTTACAGACGACCCTGTTCGCGCAAAGCGACGGACAACCGCGGGGGGCAAGTCTGCCTTATACCCGTTACGAATCAGAGAACGGCCGGACGGGAGGCGGCGCATCGGTGCAGACGGCGCCGCAGTATAACCAGGCCAGCATTGCGTCGGAGGCGAGCAACCAGGCTTATGTCTCTTTGCCTTCCAATGGCGCCTATGTGGAGTGGACTGTTGCCGCTGCTGCGCAGGCTTTTGATCTTCGGTTTACGATGCCCGACAACTCAGCCGGAACGGGGAATACCGGCTCCCTCGATCTTTATGTCAATAGGACAAAGGTCAAAACCATAAGCCTTTCCTCTTATTGGGCTTATCAGTATTTTGTTACAGGCGGTTCCGATCCGCAGCAGACTTCGGCGGACAAGACCTTTATGCGTTTTGACGAGGTGCACTTTGCATTGCCGTCTGCTTTGCATGCGGGCGACACGATCCGGATCCAGAAAACCAATGGGGATGCCTTTACTTACGGCGTCGATTTTATTGAACTGGAGCCTCTGCCGGCGGCTATCGCGCAGCCTGCCAATTCCCTTTCGGTGACCGATTATGGGGCAGTTGCCAATGACGCCAACGACGACTTTGCGGCCTTTAACTCCTGTATTGCCGCGGCTGTTTCGCAGAACAAGAGCGTCTATATACCGCCGGGACAGTTCAATCTCAGCGACAAGCTGACGCTGAATGTGACCAATCTGAAGATACAGGGTGCGGGGATCTGGTATACGACGATCTATTTTTCGTCGCCAAAGCAGTTCTATGGGGGCGTTTATGCCCGGTCATCGGGTGTGGAGATCTCTGACTTTTCGATGAACACGGCCAACAATCAGCGACTGAAGTACAATGAGTCCAACCCGCGGGTGCCGGGTGATCCGTATATCATCTATAAGGCTTTTGAGGGTACCTATGGTTCCAATTCCAAGATACACGATGTATGGGAAGAGCATTTCGAATGCGGGTTCTGGATTGCGGGTTACGATCCTCCTTATCCCGTGGATATTACGCAGAACCTGGTCATCTCCAATTGTCGTATCCGGAACAACTATGCCGATGGGGTTAACTTTTGTCAGGGTACTTCCAATTCTACTGTGATGAATTGCAGTATCCGGAACAATGGGGATGATGGGATGGCGGTATGGCCGAACAATGCAAATGGCGTTAACCAGCCATGTATCAACAACAGCTTTCACAACAATACCGTCGAGGACAACTGGCGGGCCGGGAGCTGTGCGCTTTTTGGCGGCTATGGTCACCAGGTGCATCACAACGTTTTCAAGGATGGAGTTGCCGGGTCTGGGTTTCGCGCTACCAATGACTTCGGTGGTTTTACTTTCGATAATACACAGGCGCCAAATCATATTTATGAGAACACGATTACCAATTGCGGGACGAGCTATGATATCTGGAATCAGAAACGCGGCGCTATAGAGCTGTTTGCCAACACGGGTATTTTCAATTTTGTGTTCGACAACACGAACATCAACAATTCGCAGCGGGATGCGGTCCAGATGCAGGGCGTCAATATCTATAATATGACCTTTAACAATACCGTCATTAACGGAACGGGGATGGATGGTACGCCTGATAATACGGCGGCTAACTCCTATGGCGGTTTTGGGATCTGGTCGGCGGCCAGCAGTCAGACTGCTACGTTCAACAAGCTGACGGTTACCAACTCGAAGGATGGCGTGTATGACAATATCAACCCCGGTTTTAACCTGATCATCACGAATGCGACGGAGGTGGTGTCGGGTGTGAACATCAACCCTGGTTCCGATACGACGCTGGGGTCGGGGCAGACCCTGCAGCTTAGCGCTGTCGTTACGCCGGCTGACGCCACGAATAAGAATATAACCTGGAGTTCTTCGGACAGCACTATCGCTTCCGTGGACAATACCGGTAAGGTGACGGCGAAGGGGATCGGAGTGGCCTTTATAAAGGCTACTTCACAGGACGTTGCTCATATTGCCGATTCCTTAAAAGTCACGGTAACGCCGGCTGTGAATGTCGCTATTATCCGGGACACCGCAACAGAAGGCGGCGGCACGGCTGCGTTTACGATCGGTACAGCGGGGATCACTTCTTCTATTACTGTTGGTTATACCCTTGGAGGGACGGCTGCGGCTTCGCGTTATACGGCCAGTCCCGCTTTGACAGGCTCCGTTACGTTGACGCCGTCTTCGCCTGTGGCGACGATCACGATTACGGCTGTTAACGATGCGGTCTTCGAGGGTCCGCAGACGTTGACACTTACCCTGAGTCCCAGTTCTACATACCGGCTTGGCGGAACGACGACGGCTGCGCTTGTGATTGCCGATAACGATTCGCCGCCCTGTACTTCCCCGGTAGTTGCCAAGGTCAATGGTACGGCGCCTGTGATCGATCAGACGATCGATGCATCCTGGGCTTCGGCGCCGACGATGGCGATCTCTCACCTGACATTAGGCAGTGTGCCTTCCGGTTATTCCGGTCAGTGGCGTGCGCAATACGACAGCGTCAATCTGTATTTCCTTGTGCAGGTCAATGACGCGACCCGGGTCAATGACAACAATGCCAGCTGGTGGAATGATGATGCGGTGGAGATCTTTTTGGATGGCGACAATAGCAAGGGAACAGCTTACGACGGCATCAACGACTTTCAGCTGGGATTCCGCTGGAATGACAATACCGTTCATGCGGGCGGCAACTCCGTAAGCAATACTACCGGCATTCGGTTTTCGATGTATGCTACCGGTACAGGATATAACCTGGAGGCAGCCATTCCCTGGTCGACTATTGGTGTGAAGCCTTCTATCGGGAAACCTATCGGGTTGGATATTGCGTTGGACAACGACAACGATGGGACCCGTGATGGGCAGCTGGAAGCCTTTGCAACGAATACGACGGCGTATACCGATCCGGCCGTATTTGGAACTGTCTATCTGACTACCTGTACGGGCGGCGGAACCGATCAGCCTCCTGTCGCAAATGCCGGTCCTGATCAGACCCTGGCTGCTGGAACCACATCCACTGCATTGGCGGGCAGCGGTTCCGATCCCGATGGGAATTCGCTCACCTATAGCTGGACGAAGGTGAGCGGTCCTGCGGCTACGATCAGCAATGCGGCGATTGCCGCGCCAACTGTCAGCGGGTTGACCAATGGTTCGACCTATGTGTTTCAGTTGACGGTGAGTGATGGAACCCTTACCGCTTCCGACCAGGTACAGATCACCGTTGGCGGTTCGACTACTGCGACGGGTACTGTGACTGGTTATCAATTGAGCGGCACGCTGGCGA
This sequence comes from Chitinophagales bacterium, assembly GCA_015654595.1. Taxonomy (GTDB): domain Bacteria; phylum Bacteroidota; class Bacteroidia; order Chitinophagales; family Chitinophagaceae; genus Puia. The sequence goes on from JAATGQ010000042.1 coordinate 5,001, forward strand.
TCGATGGCAGTCTCAGCGAGTCGGCCTGGCATCTGACTACGGCTGTGACCAAGAGTGTTATCGGAACGGGCAACAACACGGTGACCTATGGTGTGCTTTGGGATAATACCAATCTGTATATCGGCGTAAAAGTATTGGATGGTGCCTTATACAGTAATGGAACCAGTTATTGGAATGGGGATGCTGTGGAAGTATTGATCGATGCGAATGACAACAAATCGTCCAGTTATGATGGGCATGATAATCAGCTGATACAGCCTTATGGTAATTCCGGGCTTTCCGAGATGTTTACGATCAGCGGCGTTCAGCATGCCTGGGCGGCGATCACCGGCGGTTATTCCGTGGAGATGGCTATCCCCTGGAGTCAGCTTGGGCTTACCCCGTCGGCGGGGCTGAATATCGGGTTGGATATCGCCAATGACGACGATGATGCCGGTGGCGGCAGGACGGCCCAGTTGGTCTGGAATGGCACCGTCAATGACTACCAGACAACGGCTGGTTTTGGAACGCTGGTACTTAGCAGCGCTGCGGCGCCCAGCCAGCAGACCGGGCTTGTGCTTTCTGCGGCCAATAAGATAGCGGACGGCGACAGTACGGTGACGCTTCAGCTCCAGCTGGTTCCCAATCCGGTGACTACCGGTGTGGTGAGGGCCCTGGTTACCGGTACGACTGATATAGCCGAGGTACAGATCTTTGATCTTTCCGGTCGGCCGGTCTATACGACCCGTGGTCAGGCGCCTTTGAACCTGGATGTTTCCGGGCTAAGCAAGGGCGTATATATAGTTACCCTTAAGGCCGGAGGCAGGAAAATTCTACAAAAACTGCTGATCGAATAGCGGTATTCCGTAAAAAAGCCGCCTTTTTTTAAAAGGCGGCTTTCCCGGCGAAGCATGCGTAGCCGGGCATTATAAAAAAAAGACTGGCTATTTTAAAAAAAAGCCGGTCTTTTTTTGTGCTTTGCTGCAACATTTCATTTTCTATCCCGTCCTATACAAAACGGCAATCCATGTTCACTAACTACCTGAAAGTCGCCTTTCGTAATCTCTGGAAAAATAAAGGGTTCTCTTTTATCAATATTGTGGGGCTTGCGGTTGGGATGGCCAGCGCCATTCTGATCCTGTTGTGGATTCAGAACGAGGTGACCTATGAAGGGTTTCATGAGAAGAAAGAGAGGATATACGAAGCCTGGAACAGGGCTACTTTCAGTGGAGAACTGCATTGCTGGAATACTACGCCAAAGGTATTGGCTTCGGCCCTGCAGCGGGATCTGCCGGAGGTAGAGCATGCCTGCCGGGTTTTCTGGGACCGCAGCCTGTTGTTCAGTGTTGGGGACAAGCGGGTGATGGAGAAGGGAAATGCTGTGGATTCCATTTTCTTACAGGTTTTTACCTTCCCGATGATAAAGGGCGATCCCAAGACGGCTTTGATGGACCCGCGTTCGATCGTGTTGACCGAATCGCTGGCCAGGAGCCTGTTTGGCAAGGAGGACGCGATGGGGAAGGACATCCGGATCGACAATAAAAGAAGCTACAGGGTAACGGGGATATTGAATGATTTGCCGAACAACAGCCGTTTTACTTTCAATTATTTACTGCCCTGGAGCTTTGTGCGCGACGAAGGGGAGGATGATATCTGGTGGGGGAACAACTCCACCCGGACTTACGTGCTGCTGAAGCCCAATGCGACACTGGCTTCTGTGGCGCCTAAGGTGCAGATCATCAAGCAGCGGTACGATACATCGGAGAAGCATTGGGAAATGTTCCTTTATCCGATCAATAGGTGGCATTTGTATTCCAGTTTTAAAGGAGGTGTAGAGAGCGGGGGGAGGATCGAATTCGTCAGGTTGTTTGGTATCATCGCCGGGTTTATATTATTGATCGCCTGTATCAATTTTATGAATCTGAGTACAGCCAGGAGTGAAAAGAGAGCGAAAGAGGTGGGTATACGTAAGGTGGTCGGGGCGCAGCGGTACCGGTTAATCACCCAGTTTATAGGGGAGTCGATCCTGCTTTCTTTCCTGGCTGCGATCCTGGCATTGGGGATCGTGCAATTGAGTCTGCCGGGATTTAACCATTTGACAGAGAAGCATCTTTATATTCCTTATGGCAGCGTTGCCTTTTGGCTGGCGGGTATCGGGTTTATCATCTTCACCGGGTTGCTGGCGGGTAGTTATCCAGCTTTCTTCCTATCGGGTTTCCAGCCTGTCAAGGTGCTGAAAGGGACGTTTAAGGCGGCCAATGCGCTGGTGACACCCAGGAAGGTGCTGGTGGTGTTGCAATTTACCTTTGCGATCGTCCTGATCATCTGTACGATCATCGTCAAGCAACAGATTGACCATGCCCGTGACCGGGAGATCGGGTATGACAAAGGAAATCTCGTGTTTCACAATATGACAGGGGATATTCCAAAGAACTATCAACTGATAAAACAAGAGTTGCTTTCCTCGGGGGCTGCCGTGTCCGTTTGCCGGACGAGCTCACCGTTGACGCAGAGCTGGAGTGATACCTGGGGTTTTCAGTGGGAGGGGAAGGATCCGCAGGACAAGACTGATTTTTACAATGTTTGTACGGATGAAGGTTTGGTAAAGACCGTTGGACTTCAGTTGATCCAGGGACGCGATTTTGATCTGCATCAGTATCAGACCGATTCGTTTGGCATTCTGCTCAACGAGTCGGCGGTCAAATCGATGCATTTTAAGAATGCCATTGGTCAGACCATTACCAATGACGATAAAAAATATCATGTCATTGGCGTCATAAAAGATTTTATTATGGAATCTCCTTATAGTCCAACCCAGCCGATGGTGATCAGGGGGGCTTCAGGTTGGTTCTCTACCATCAACTTCCGTCTGAATGGGACTATGTCTACTTCTGCCAGTTTAAAGAAGGCTGAGGCGATCTTTAGAAGATACAATCCCGAGTATCCTTTCGAATACAAATTTATCGATGAGGACTATGCGACAAAGTTCGACGATGAGCAAAGGATCGGCACGCTGGCGGGTTTGTTTGCGGGGTTGACCATTTTTATTTCCTGTCTGGGGCTTTTTGGTCTGGCGACTTATATGGCCGAAAACAGGATAAAAGAGGTGGGTGTCCGGAAGGTGTTGGGGGCTTCGGTCGGCGGGATCGTGGCTTTGTTGTCCAGGGATTTCCTGCAGCTGGTGCTGGTGTCCTTCGTTCTGGCGGCGCCGGTAGCCTGGTATGCGATGTACAAATGGCTCCAGGACTATCCCTACCGGGTGGACATCAAGTGGTGGGTATTCCTGATGGCGGCCCTTTTGTCTGCGGGGATTGCTTTGTTAACCGTTAGTTATCAGGCAATTCGGGCGGCTACGGCCAATCCGTCAAAGAGTTTGCGAAGCGAATGAGGGCTTGCGTAGCATTATGAAAGGGAATGCAACGGATGTATAAAGATAATTGTCATTCATTGCATGAATAAAATCATCTTGTCAATGCTTGCAGGGGCTTTTTCCTGCGGCTTGAGTCTAACTGCTTTTGCACAAAAGGATACCAGTCGTCTCGATCTGGGATATCTGACCTTAAACAAGAATTTTACCCAAACTATTACTATTCGCGGCGAGGATCTCGAGAAAATGCCATTTACCAACCTGGATGACGCCGTTGCGGCCTGGGTCTTTGGAGCCTATACCGTAAGGGGAGCGATTCAGTATATTGTGGATGGCAATCCTGTCAGCGATCCCAATGCCTATAGCATATACGATATCGAGTCGGTAACACTTTGATTATACCTTTGAAAGAAGAAATATCGTAACGATGGGGAGTGTCAGCAGTATGACCGGGGATGTACAGCTTTACTTTGCCGACTGGAATTCTTTCCTGCATCATTTCAATATCATGGTGGGTATCGTGGATAAGCCTGATCTGAGGTGGGAATCCGGATTGACTTTGACCCTGCTGAAGTCTCATCTGGAGGACTTTCAATATGGAGAAACACAAAGGCCTGGTATAGGTGATGTCTCACCGGATGGTTTTTCGATGACGGGCGGATGGGTAAACCGGTTCCGGTATAAATCCTTTTCTTTTGGGATGGATCTGCTTTTCCATTTACATCACCAGGTCTATCCGACTGGATTTGTGGATACCCTTAGCGCTTACAATAGTTATGATCGGGAGACGGCTGCTATATCCAATATCTATGCTGCTTTCCGTGTGGCGAGGTCGCTGGAGATCTACGTGGAAAGCAGGAATCTGGCACATAGCAATCCTACTGATCTGCTGGACAGGCGAAGATATTATACCATTGGCGGGAAGGTCTCTCTGTAAGAAGCTCTTGACATAAAAAGCCCCGGGTTTATGACGCCGGGGCTTTTATTTTTTATTATTTGGTGCTCCACTTGAACCAGCGGATACCCAGGAAGATAAAGAGCAGGCTATAGCCGATGGTGACCAGGAGATATTTCGATGTGTCTGCTGTCCAGGTAGAAGGCGCCAGGCCTGCGGAAACGATGCGGTTGACGCAGCCGTAGGGGGACCATTTTATAGCTTTTTGTACAAAGTCTCCGAGCATACCCAGTTCGCCGAACATACCGGTCATAATAAATAAAAAATAGACGAGTCTGACGACGACATTGACGGTCTCCGGATTTTTTATCAGTCCTACGATAACCTGGCCAAGACTGAGGTAGACGGCGCCTCCTGCGATAGCGACCAGCAGGCCCAGCGCATAGCCGGCTGGATTGAGTGATATGTGATCGGCCTGGTAGCCGACGAGGAAGAGGACCAGCGTCATGATGATGATCATCAGCAGCTGCACCGTAAGGCGGCTTATCATGATGGTCCAGGTGGGGGCCGGCGTTACGCGCAGGCGTTGAAAGATACCCTTATCCCGGTCCCTGGCGGTGGTATTGGAGTAGCCCATCAGGCCGATGGCCATCAATCCGACCGTAATACAGTTCGAAAGGACACTGGGGCCTCCTATTCTTTCTACGAGTCCTTTCCAGGAAATAAGGATGATCGTTGGGACCAGTATGACCAAAAGGCTGGCGCGGCGGTTACGCCATTGTGTGGTAAGATCGGCGCGCAGCAGTGAAGCCAGCATGGTCTTGGCGGTGGGGAGATTATTGGCGGTCGTCGAAGCGGGAAGAGTAGTAGTAGTGGTGGTTGACATATAATATTTTTCTCGATAAGAAAATGCTGTTCTAGGAGCGGACGGCGCTGCCGGTGAGTCCGATAAAGACGTCTTCCAGGGTGATCCTGCCTTTTCGGGAGGCGGCGATCACTTCTGGTTTGTCCCGGTGGGTGTCGATGATCGTCTGGGGTGTGTCGATGGTGATGATCTGTCCGTGGTCGATGATTGCGATGCGGTCGCAGATCGATTCCGCTTCTTCCATCGAGTGGGTGGTGAGCAGGATGCCGTGTCCCTTGTCGCGCATGGCTTCGATCCTTTCCCAAAGTTGTCGCCTGGACTGGGGGTCGAGGCCGGTAGTCGGTTCGTCGAGCAGAACGAGCGGCGGTTGGTGGATGGTGGCAATGACCAGTGAAACCCGTTGCTGCTGGCCTCCGGAGAGCTGGCCAAAGCGTTTGCTGGCAGAGTCCTGCAGCCGGATGTCGTCCAGTATGGTTTCGATCCTTTCTTTGCCCAGGGACAGGCCATAGATGCCGGCGTAGAGTTGTATGATCTCCAGAATATTGAGTTCCGGTTGAAAGCTGGTGGATTGCAGTTGGACGCCCATAGAGGCTTTGGCTTGCATTGCCTGTTTGCGGTTATCGAAACCGGCTACCCGGATCGTACCTGCGGATGGTTTTATCAGCCCTTCGACGGCGCTGAGGGTGCTGGTTTTGCCGGCGCCGTTGGGACCCACCAGGCCAAAGATCTCGCCGGGGCGTACGTCAAAAGAAACGTTGCGGACTGCTTTGAATTCGCCATAACGGACATCGAGGCCTTCAACCTGGAGAACAGGTTCATTGGTGTGTAGGTTCATATGTACTAAGATAACTGCAAATTCGGGTCGCAGCAAGTCTGTACAAGACGATTTGCGGGTATTCTCCGGTCAACGGGGCATTTGGGGCGGCAAAGGGCGGGGGAATAACGACAAAAAAAGCGGCTTGCACATGCGGGCCGCTTGGGGTCCGGCAAAGAATTTCTTTGCCAGACGTATAAAAAAAATGCCGTCTACTTTTATCAGGAGACGGCTATTTTTTTCTATTAATACTTCAAAAAACTTTAGAGCTTAGTGACTACCGTGTTTTCAGTCAGCGTACGCGTAACAGAGAACTGGCGGATAACTTCCGAGTTGTTAGCGCTGCGGATGATGAAAGTGGGCTGAATGTCAGTGTCTGTATTCTGGAAATAAACAGACTTGGAGAAATGAGCGCCAGTGAACTGTTGGTGGTAAACAACATCACCGTTGTCATTCTTGATGATCAGATAAAACTTTTCTGCAGTGGGGTTTTCGAATTCCACTTTGAAGACGATATTGTTGTTGGCAATACCCTGGTATTTTACGGATACCTGTTCTTCAGTGATGGTAGTTTTCTTATTATCGACACCGCCGCCGTTGGCTTTGCTGGTGAAAGGATTGCTGATAAGTACGACAACGGCTGTTGCTACTGCTGCTAGTGTTCTTACAAAAGTCTTCATACTATAGATATTTTATTTTTTACAAAATGGATGACTAAAATCTTTGCAGGCAGGCAAAACGTTGTGGGTGATATGGCGGGCTTTCGCGTAGTGGGCAAGAAGATCGGAAGTGGAGCGTCATCTGTTTGATGACGATACAAATGTAGTTCTGGAAATAGCGGTGTACAAACACACTTTCTCTTCTTTTTATTATCGCAACCGGCAACGAGCTTATTTCAATGATTTGATTTATAGTTTGTTGTGCTTGAAATCGCCATGATAACCAACTATTTTAGCGTCCGAAAAAGAAATAGGGCCTTAACATTTTCGAGGTCCATATTAACATTCTGCGGGCATCCAAGGCGATCGATTATCCGTAAGTTCGTCAGGCATAACAATTGCATTACTGCTCCGATGGATTCCGATCGTATACCGGCAACACCGCCCTATATTGCCCCAGTGAAGGATCAGCTGGATCGACCCTTGCTGTCCGTCATGATCCCCTCATATAATTGCAGCAATTATCTGAGGGAAACCCTTATTAGCGTCCTTGCACAGGATATGGGTCCGGCCGTCATGCAAATAGAAGTGGTTGATGATCATAGTACAGATACCGATGTGGAGGCGCTGGTCAAGGAGATCGGAAAGGGAAGGGTTAGTTTTTTTCAGCAAAAGCAAAATGTGGGCAGTCTCCGGAATTTCGAGACCTGCATCAATCGCAGCCGGGGTCATCTCGTCCATCTGCTTCATGGGGATGATATGGTGAAGCCGGGCTTTTACAAAGAAATACAGGCTTTATTCGAGCAGTTTCCGGAGGCCGGAGCGGCTTTTACCGGCTATTTGCATATCGATGAATATGGCAATATCCTTTATCCCAACGATCCGCTGTCGGATAGACCCGCCGTTCTTCGTAACTGGTTCAATATGATAGCGGAAGGACAAAGGGTCCAGCCTCCGGCAATCGTGGTGAAGAGAAGTGTATACGAGCATCTGGGGTCGTTTTTTGCCTTTCATTATGGAGAGGACTGGGAAATGTGGGTAAGGATTTCTGCGCACTACCCGGTGGCTCATTCCCCGCGGCATCTGGCCAAATATCGAATTCACCAGGAAAATATATCCAGCCAGTATTTTGTCACCGGCCAGAATGTCCGGGATGTCGCCAAAGCTATCGAAATTGTCAAAAATTATCTCCCGGAAGGCCAGCGGCGTCAATTGAACCTGAAGGCAAAGCGGCATTATTCCCGTTATTTTGCCCGTACTTCCGATATTGTCTATCATCGTTATGCGAACCCGCGGCAGGCCTTTTACCAGGCCAAAAGCGCCTTTCAGCTGGACATTAACCCGACTACGATCTTTTTTCTGCTTAAAATGTACATTAAAAGGCTGATCCGATATCGTTTTAAACAGATGCATCAGTCCATACAACAGCCCGTTCCCCTACCTTTGCCCTCATAATTAACCATTATTATGAGAAAATCATTGCTGCTTGCATTGATCGCCTGTTGTACACAGTTGCTGACCAATGCGCAGGACAATCCGCTTTGGATGCGTTTTCCTGCTATTTCCCCGGACGGACAGACCGTCCTGTTTTCTTACAAAGGAGATATTTATTCCGTTTCTTCCAGGGGCGGTACCGCTGTGCCGCTTACGATCAGCGATTCCTACGAGTATTCGCCTGTCTGGTCACATGACGGAAAATGGATCGCTTTTGCCTCTGATCGTTATGGCAATATGGATGTATATGTGATGCCGTCCACGGGCGGCGAGTCGAGGAGGCTGACGTATTATTCCGGCGGTGAAGTTCCCAGTGGATTTACGGCGGATGATAAGCGTGTTTTGTTCAGCGCCACGCGTCAGGATCCGGTTACGAACGCCCAATTTCCCCTTTCCCTGTTCTCCGAGCTTTACAGCGTTCCGGTTACTGGCGGTCGTGTTACCCAGGAGCTGCCTGTCGCTGCGATCCGGGCTACGGTCAGCCCTTCGGGAGACAAACTGATCTATGAAGACGTCAAGGGATACGAAGACGAGTTCCGCAAGCATCATACTTCTGCTGTCAGCCGGGATATCTGGGTGTATGATACCAAGTCGGCAAAGTATACGAAGCTGACAGATTTCAAAGGCGAAGACCGCAATCCCATCTTTGACCCCAACGGCCAGGATTATTATTATCTCACCGAGCAAAGCGGATCTTTCAATGTCTATAAGAGTTCTTTGTCTTCTCCCGCATCGTCTACTGCGCTGACGCATTTCAGCAAGCATCCCGTGCGTTATCTGACGATAAGCAATGACCGGACGATGTGTTATAGCTTTGACGGCGAGATCTACCTGCAGAAACAAGGCGGGGATGCGCAAAAGCTTTCTGTCCGTATTGCCGAAGATGGCCGTTCGAACCTGGAGACTTTTCTGCCGGTCAATGGCGGGATCAATGAAATGACGGTGTCGCCCAATGGAAAAGAGATTGCTTTTACTTTCAGAGGCGAGATCTATGTCACTTCGGTTGACGGGGGTATAACGAAGCGGATCACCAATACGCCCTGGCAGGAGAGAAGCGTCAGCTTTGGCCCCGATGGCCGCAGCCTGATCTACGCTGCAGAAAAAGATGGCAGTTGGAATATCTATACGTCTTCTATCGTGCGTAAGGAAGAGCCTTATTTTTTTGCTTCGACTATTCTGAAGGAAGAGACAGTTGTCGCCACTCCTGCCGAAGAGTTTCAGCCTGCGTTCTCTCCTGATGGAAAGCAGGTCGCTTATTGGGAGAACCGGACGACGCTGAAGGTGATCAACCTGGCCAGCAAAAAGAGCTGGACTGTTCTGGGCGCCGATAAGAACTATAGCTATGCCGATGGAGATCAATACTGTCAATGGTCTCCGGACAGCAAGTGGCTGCTGGTACAGTTTGGGCCGCCCGAGCGCGTCCAGACGCCGGAAGTAGGTCTGGTGGCTGCCGATGGCAAAACGCCTGTGATCAACCTCACGCTTAGCGGGTACGATGACTACAGTCCAAAATGGTCGATGGGCGGCAAGATGATGATCTGGGGCTCCGACAGAGAGGGTACGAGGGAGCAGGCTGGCTATCCGGCGAGTGCGGACGTGTATGGGATGTTCTTTACAAAGGATGCGTTTGACCGTGCCCAGTTGTCAAAGGAAGACTTTGCGTTGTTGAAGGAAATGGAGGAAAAGAAGGAAAAAGACAAAAAAGAAGAAGAGAATAAAGATAAAAAGGACGAAAAGAAAGACAAAAAAGAAAAGAAGGATACCGCCTCGAAAGATATCAAATTCGACTGGGATCATCTGACGGATCGCAAGCTCAAGTTGACGACACATACTTCCGATGCGACTGATTGGGTGTTGTCGAAGGATGGTGAAAAGTTGTATTACCTGACGAAATTCGAGAAGGGGTATGATCTGTGGATGACGGAGCTGAGGACAAAGGAGACTAAGCTGTTTGCCCGACTGGGCGCTCGTTACGGAGGAATGGAGTTGACGAAGGATGGCAAGACCATCTTTGTGCTGGCTGACGGCAGGATCACAAAGGTCGATGCCGAGTCAGGCAAGAGCGAGCCTATCGGTATCAGCGGTGAAATGGCGTTGAAGACCGCTGAAGAAAGGGCTTATATCTTCGATCATACCTGGCGTCAGATCAAAGCCAAGTATTATGTAGTGGATATGAACGGCGTTGACTGGGATTTCTATTATACTGCGTATAAGAAGTTCCTGCCTTATATCAATAACAACTATGACTTTTCGATGATGCTGAGCGAGATGCTGGGCGA
>JAATGQ010000208.1 GCA_015654595.1 Chitinophagales bacterium
CGGCGATCTGACGATACAATTCACCGGCCATTGGCAGCAGCTGCTGGAGAAAATCTCTTCTGCGGGAAAAGATCCATGAGCCGGGGCGGGCCAGCTGCGAGTCATAGACTTCGAGCAGGCTTCTGTCTGAAAGACGGCCGTTGGGCAACGATTTCAAGAAGCCATTGCGCTGCTGCAGGACTTTGTTGTATTCGATAAGATTTTGCAAATAGACGGGGTCCAGCTGTGAGAGCAGGGCATCGAGGAACCGGCGTCGTTCTTCGCTGCCTCCGGTGATGATCTGAACGTCGTCGGGCGCGATAATTACACAGGGAAAACGGCCGATATGGCGGGAGAACTTTTCATATGGTTCTCCGTCGGAAAGGAACTCCTTTTTGCCGGTCTCGCGAAGGATACAGACGATATCCGTCGTCTGCCCTTCTCTGTTAAAGTGTCCCTGTATACGGAAGCCTGCCGCGCCTTTTCGAACACTCTGCTGATCGCGGCTGGTAAAATAGCTTTTTGTAAAACACAGATAATAGATGGCGTCGAGGAGATTGGTCTTTCCTATCCCGTTGTTGCCGCAAATTCCGATGACTCTTTCCCGGAAAGGGAAGGAGGCCTGATCATAGTTTTTAAACTGAACGAGCGATATATCCGTTATGCTGAGCAAATAAAAAGAATTCGGGTGCAAAGTATTATCTTTCCGGTAAACTACACCTGTAATGAGAAAACTTTCGGCTATCCTATTAAGCGCCGCCCTGGTTGCGCCGGCACTTCTCCATGCACAACAGGAAAAAATCGATACAGCCGTCCTGCAGCGTATCCGCGAAGAAGGGCTCAATCATTCCCATGTAGCCGATATCGCACATCAGCTGACCGATGTCTGCGGGCCAAGGCTTACGAACTCTCCCGGTTATCATAGGGCTTCGGCCTGGATCGTGCAGACCTTAACGCAATGGGGTCTTACAAAAGCGCAGGCAGAAGCCTGGGGCGAATATGGAAATGGCTGGACGGCGGAGAAAACATCCCTGGCGATGCGTACGCCTTATTATTCGCCATTGATCGCCTATGCTGCGCCCTGGAGCAGCAGTACGAACGGTCCCGTGTCCGCGCCGGTTTTTTTGATGGAAAAAGGGGATTCCGCATATATCGTCGCCAATGCGGACAAGATGAAAGGGCATATCCTTCTGGTCAGACAGCCGGACAGCGTGCTGAACCCGAATTTCAAACCGGATGGCGAGCGTTATAGCGACAGCGCGCTGGCGAACCTGGGTGATACCTATATGTTTACCAAGGCGATGCTGAATATGTATGTTCCCCATCTGCAGAAGCGGCTGAAAGCGGTCCAGATGCTGAAAGCTACCGGAGCGCTTGGACTCTTGCAGATGAGCGAACACCGGGATGGTACGGTGGAAGTAGAGGCTTTTACCGGCTATCGTAAAAAGGATGAGCCGATCCTGCCATCGGTGGTGCTGGCGAAGGAAGATTATTTACGCGTGCAAAGGCTGCTGGAAGGCGGGCAGGATGTCACGCTCGAGTTTCAAAGCGATACCCGGTTCTACAAAGACGATCTGCAGGGGCATAATGTCGTTGCTGAAATAACGGGTTCCGATCCTAAGTTAAAGTCAGAGGTGGTGATGCTGGGCGGACACCTGGATTCCTGGGTAGCGGCTACAGGCGCAACAGACAATGGGGCGGGGGTTATCGTGGCGATGGAAGCCGTCCGGATACTGAAGGCGCTGGGGGTGTCTACAAAACGGACGATCCGGATCGCGTTGTGGGATGGAGAAGAAGAGGGGCTGCTGGGTTCCTTCCATTATGTGAAAAATCATTTTGGAGACCCCGCCGATATGAAACTGAAGCCCGAAGCCGAAAAGATCTCAGCTTACTATAACCTGGACAATGGTTCCGGGAAGATCCGCGGTATCTTTTCGCAGAACAACGAAAAAGCGGCGGCTATCTTCAAACAATGGCTGGCGCCCTTTGCCGATCTGGGAGCGACAGCGGTAAGTTCCCACAATACCGGATCGACCGATCACCTGTCCTTTGATGCTGTAGGCATTCCCGGCTTTCAGTTCATACAGGACCCGCTGGATTATGAGTCCCGGACGCATCATACTAATGAAGACAATTATGATCACCTGTCTATGAGCGATCTTCGGCAGGCTGCCACGATCCTGGCCGCCTTTGTTTACAATACCGCCATGAGAGCCGAAAAGATGCCCCGAAAACCACTGGGCGCGCCCGAAAAATTCCTGTTTGATGACTTTTTGCCATAGTGTAGAGGCAGTTATGGGATAATTTCCTTTTTCCCCCGTATATTTGCCCCCGCCGAGACCTGACCTTCGGGAGGGGTGGCTATGCCGCCCGGAGCGACTGGCCAGAAGGGCGAAAAACTTCAAATTTTCAAAATAGTGGCTACTAAGTTTTCAAAAGAGACCTACCTGTACTGGTATGAACTAATGCAACTCATCCGCCAGTTTGAGTTGATGGCTGAAGAAAAATACAAAATGGATGGCAAGATCCGTGGCTTCTTCCATGCCTATGTTGGGCAGGAAGCCATCGCTGCCGGCTGTATGACCGCCACCAAAGCCGATGATACTTTTATTACGGCTTATCGTGACCATGGTCTGGCTCTGGCAAAGGGCGTATCTGCCAATGCTTGTATGGCTGAATTGTATGGTAAGGCTACCGGCTCCTCAAAAGGGAAGGGTGGCAGCATGCACTTCTTCGGCGTAAAAGAAAGGTTCTTTGGCGGACATGGCATCGTCGGCGCGCAGATTGGCACAGGTGCAGGTCTGGCTTTCGCTGAAAAATATAAGGGTACGGACAACGTTTCTCTGACCTTCTTTGGGGATGGAGCTGCCCGTCAGGGTATCCTTCATGAGACGTTCAACCTGGCCATGTTGTGGAAGCTGCCGGTAATCTTCATCTGCGAGAACAACAACTACGCGATGGGAACTTCCGTAGAACGTACGTCTAATGTACACGATATCTATAAGCTCGCGGAGGCGTATGAAATGCCTGCCGACTCTATCGACGGTATGAGCGCGGAAGCTGTTCATGACGCGATCTCCCGCGCCGTAAAAAGAGCGCGTCAGGGTGACGGTCCAACCCTGCTGGAGATCAAGACCTATCGTTACAAGGGACACTCCATCTCCGATCCGCAGAAATACCGGACAAAGGAAGAAGTGGAAGAGTATAAGGCAAAAGACCCCATCCAGAACGTATTAAAGACTATCCTGGAAAAGAAATACGCTACACAGGAAGAAATTGATGCGATCAACGCACGCGTGAACACAACCGTTACCGAATGTGTCAAGTTCGCCGAAGAGTCTCCCTGGCCAGATGACTCCGAAGTCCTGAAAGACGTTTATGTAGACCAGAACTATCCTTTTATCGTCGATTAAAAACCCGGGATTTCTTTGCGCCGGACCGAACTGCGGCCGGTTGAAAAGTGATCCCATTAAATGCTAAAAGCCAAATACAATTAAACAATGTCAGAGATAAAGCACCCTGCACATCTGGAAGAAGAGAAAAACCCGATTGCTGACCTGCAAAGTGCATGGTACAAATACGGTAAACAAGTATCCTACGCACTGGTGGCAATTATCGTTGTCGTCGGCGGGATATTTGCCTATCGCAACCTCGTGAGCGAGCCAAATGAAAAGAAGGCAACGGAAGCCATGTTCCGTGCTGAACAATACTATCGTATGGATTCGGCCAGACTGGCGCTCCAGGGCGACAACATCAATCCTGGTTTCCTGAAGGTCATCGACCGTTTTGGAAGCACCAAGGCAGGAAAGCTGGCCCGGTTCTATGCCGGCAGCTGTTATCTCAAGCTGGGTGATTTCAACAACGCTGTAAAATACCTGAAGGATTTCTCTACCCCCGTAAAGCAACTGCAGGAAAGAGCCTACGGACTGCTGGGTGACGCTTACTCCGAACTGAACAAGAAGGATGAGGCGGCTGAGCAATACAAAAAAGCTGGTACTTATTTTGATAAGGACGAGCTGTTGTCTCCTGAATATCTTTTCCGCTCCGGCTATTTGTATGAGAGCATGGGCAAGACACAGGACGCTATCGCGATGTACCAGCTGATCAAGGATAAATATCCTACGTCTCAGCGTGGTGTGGACATTGACAAATACCTGGCCCGGCTGGGGGCTATCCAATAAAATTATAGCTCAATGGCTGAGGTTAGTAAGAGCAACTTATTACAGACAACAGGCATCCCTAGTATAAAGGGTGCCTGTGTCGTTATTGTCCGGACGGAATGGAATGAAGCGATCGTCGGCGAGCTGGAGAGCGGCTGCCGTCGTGAGCTGGAAAAGGTGGGTGTCGATTGCCGCGTGATCACTGTCCCCGGCGCATTTGAAATCCCTTTTGGGATCAGGGCTTACTGGGATGCGCATAAATACAAGGACGACCGGCCAAAGGCCTTTGTCGCCCTTGGCTGCGTGCTTCGCGGGGGGACGCCGCATTTTGAATATGTCAGCAGCGCCGTTACGAATGGGGTTTTACAACTGAATATGACTTTGCCTGTTCCAACGATATTCGGCGTTTTGACGCTTGACAACCAGCAGCAGGCCGATGAGCGTCTTGGCGGCGTTCATGGACATAAGGGAGAAGAAGCCGGTATAACGGCCGTTAAGATGATCGCATTAAAAAATTCCTTCTAGGTTTCCAATTGACAGTACAGCTATTCATACCGTGTTTTGTAGATCAGCTCTATCCCGAGACCGCCTTCAACATGGTAAAGGTGTTGGAGAAGGCAGGCGTAGAAGTGACCTACAATACCGAACAAACCTGCTGCGGTCAGCCAGCTTTTAATGCCGGCTTTCGCGAAGAGGCGAGGGATGTCTGTTCCAAGTTCCTGAAAGATTTTGCCGGACAGGATTATATCGTAGCGCCAAGCGCCAGCTGCGTCGGCTTTGTCCGGAATTATTACTCAGAGCTGTTCGATAACTCTTCTCTCCACAACAGCGTTAAAGACCTGCAGAAGAGGACCTATGAGTTTTCTTCTTTCCTGGTAAACGTACTGGGGATCGAAGACGTTGGCGCCACATTGCATGGAAAGGCGACTTATCACGATAGTTGTGCAGGGCTTCGGGAATGCAGGATCAAGGAAGAGCCTCGTAAGCTGTTGTCAAAAGTAAAGGGACTCGAACTGTTGGAAATGAACGACGTGGAGACCTGCTGTGGTTTTGGCGGCAGCTTTGCCGTTAAATTCGAGTCCATCTCCGTAGCGATGGCGGACCAGAAGGTCAATAATGCACTGGCTACCGGCGCCAATTACATCATTTCTACCGATCTTTCCTGTCTGATGCATCTTGACGGTTATATCCGGCATAAGGGCCATCCTATCCGGACCCTGCATATCGCAGACGTACTGGCCAATCATTGATCATCTTACATACGAATAAGCAGAAAGCCCGCTTTCAGGCGGGCTATCTGCTTTAAGTCAATACTGCTGAAAAGGTGATCGATCAACAACCGCCAACACGGCAAAAAAATACGCTGTAGTCAGGACAAAAAAATAAGACCACCCATATAACCTTAGTTATCGGATGGTCTTGACCCTTAAAACAACCTGTCGCAAGCGTTTAATAGGGTTAAAACCAGGCCTCAGAGTAACATACGTAAGCTGATAACTTTTAGATTTTAAAAAAGCCATTTTTTTCAAAAAAATGGCTTTTTTGTACTGCGTATTGATTATCAAATATTTATTTAGGCATCAACACATGGTCGATCACAAAGATGACCCCATTGGACTGGTAGACGTCCTTTACAGTTATCGTTGCCATGCCGCCTTTCTCGTCTTTGATGACCCATTTCTTCCCCTTCATCATGATCCAGATCTTGCCGCCGGCAACGGTGGTGAGTTCAGCCGTTCCGTTTCCTTCTTTTACCTTGTCCGCAAGCGCTTTGGAATCGAGGCGTCCTGCCACGACATGATAGGTAAGAATACTTGTCAGTGTTGATTTGTTTTCTGGTTTCAGAAGATGGTCGACTGTGCCCTTGGGCAGCTTGTCAAATGCTTCATTGGTGGGCGCGAACACTGTAAAAGGACCGGCTCCCTGGAGCGTTTCGACCAGGCCGGCAGCTTTTACAGCCGCTACCAGCGTTGTGTGGTCTTTTGAATGAACGGCATTCTCAACGATGTTTTTGGATGGATACATCGGGGCGCCGCCGACTTCGACGGTTTTTTCCTGTGCAAAAGCGGTGTTGATACATATAGCAGCAACCAATGTAAATGCGAGATTCTTCAATCGTAGCATAGAAGTGTTTTTAGAAAAAATAAATTGATTCAGGCGCTTGTTACATGTAACCAACAGGAATACATACGGTGGTTGTGACGGGGAAGATTGCAGTCGCCGGATTTTTTTTACTTTTGCTGCGCAATATTTGCAGGCGTCTATAAAACTATCGAACCGTTATGGCACATTGGCTGGTCAAATCTGAACCATTCAAATACAGCTGGGATCAATTTGTAACCGATAAACAAACCTTCTGGGACGGGGTACGAAATTATGCCGCACGGAATAATCTCAAGGCGATGAAGAAAGGAGAGGAGGTATTCTGGTATCACAGCAATGAAGGGCTTGAGATCGTCGGGATCGCCAAGGTGGTGAAGGAATATTATCAGGACCCAACCACAGAAGAAGAGGCCTGGGTGGTGGTCGATCTGAAGCCCGTTCGGCGATTAAAGAACCCCGTTAGTTTGGCGCAGATGAAGGCCGACAAGCGGCTGGCGGATATGGACCTGATCCGGCTTGGGCGGCTTTCCGTCGGAGCGGTCAAGGACAGCGAGTGGGACGTGGTGCTTGAGTTGGCTGGGGAGAAGTAAAGAATATTTTCTTTTAACATTTTATTGGGAATCTTTTTGATAGTCCCGGGAATCAATAGACGTCCCGGGGCTTTTTTTTTCGAAAGGGTTGTGTAATTCTACAAGCCCTTGCATCTTACTTCACTCACTCAAAATTACCAATATGGAATTGCGTTCACTCTTAGTGACGGCAACCTTGCCGTTGGTGCTTTGTATTGCCTGTAATAACGGGGCTTATGAGGCTGCAAATAAAGCATCTGCTTCGGATCAGACAGTTGCTGCTGATTCGACTTTGGAGGCGCCTGCTTATTTTCCGCAGCAGGACTTGAACAAACAGACTGACCCCGGGGACCAAACCAAGGCTGCTGCAACTGTGGATGCCGGCAATCCCGACTGGGACCGGAAGATCGTAAAGACGGCCGATCTTTCTATAGAGGTCAAGCATTTCAGGAAATATGAAATTCGGTTACACGATATCGTTAAAAAGTCCGGTGGATATATTGCACAGGAGGCGCAGACGCAAAATGGAAGTTCGATAGAAAAGAAACCCCGTCAGCCGGTTGTTTAAAATATTTCAGGTATCATTATACGTAAAAACTCTCCATCCGATTTGGAGAGTTTTTTTTATTTTGTGGTATGAAGCAAAAACTGGTCGTGTTGACGGGCGCTGGAATCAGTGCGGAGAGCGGCTTAAGAACATTCCGGGATTCTGATGGTTTATGGGAAGGTTACGAAGTGACGGAAGTGGCTACGCCGAGGGCCTGGCGGAAGAATCCACAGCTGGTGCTGGACTTTTATAACCAGCGGCGCCGGGATGTGATCAAAGCCGAACCGAATGCGGGGCATATCGGTCTGGCCGAACTGGAAGAACATTTTGACGTGCATATCATTACCCAGAATATAGACGACCTGCATGAGCGGGCGGGCAGTACAAAGATCCTGCACCTGCATGGGGAGATACTGAAGATGCGGAGCGAGACCGATGAGACGCTGATTTACCCCATCCGGGAAAACATGCAGCCTGGCGCCCTGGCGGAGGACGGCGGCGTGCTGCGTCCGCATATCGTCTGGTTTGAAGAACCGGTTCCGATGATCGAGCAGGCTGTACCGCTGGTGCATTCGGCCGATATCTTCGTGGTCGTGGGTACTTCGCTGGTCGTTTACCCTGCCGCGGGACTAGTGGATTTCACCCGTCATGATGTGCCAAAATTTATCGTAGACAAAAAGATCCCTTCGACCCATATCAGCAACCTGACCGCTATCGAGCAGCCAGCTTCTGTTGGCGTAAAGCTGCTGAAGGAGAAGCTGATGGAATTGATCTGATATTTAGGCTTTTTCTAACAAGAATTATCCTAACCTTGCAGCCGGAATGAACTTTGTAAAACAGCTCCTTATTTTCATTGGCTTTACAGGGATGGCGCTGCGTGCGTCAAGCCAGTTCTCGAACGAGGCTATGCCGCTCCCGTTACAGCAATTCTATGATTATTGCAAACAGCAAACGCCGGTTGGCTACAGCCCCAAGCTGAATGTTCTGACGTTGACGCCCAAGAGTAATCTACACTATCTCTTCCCCTTCTATAACGCCTTTCATGACGAAGAGAAATTCAAGCAGATCTATGGCGAGAAAGGGTTTTATGACGAGATGAGCCAGTACTTTGCGTTTGCCGGTGACTATCGCAGCGCCTTGCAATATCTGCAAAAAAGCTATGACAGCGTCGACGACCGGACGCGTAAGAAGGTCTATCGTACTGCCGCGGAGCTGACCGACATGAATATCAAACATGTCAACGCCAGGGCCTATATCAATTTTGCTGCAAAAACCCATAAGGTACTAATGATCAATGAATCGTTTTCCAAGCCGGTGCATCGTGCCTTTACGAAGTCGCTGCTGGAAGACCTGTACCGTCAAGGGTTCCGCTACCTAGCCATGGAAATGCTCAATAATTTCCCCGATCGTCAGATGGCCAGGGTGAGTATGCTTACGGGGTATTATGCGGGCGAGCCGGTAGCGGGTGAGCTGATCCGGTCGGCTCTTGAAATGGGGTGGACATTGGTTCCCTACGAGGATACAGCCGCGGCAACTCATACGGCCAATGAACGGGATTCGGTCCAGGCCGAGCATATTTATGACATCCTTCGAAAGGATTCTTCTGCTAAGATCCTGGTCCACGCTTCATTTGGACATATCAGCAAGATGCGTGAGGCCGATGGGCATATTCCGATGGCGCTGGCGTTCTGGAGGCTCTCGGGGATCAATCCGCTGACGATCGATCAGACGGATATGACTGAGGAAAGTAATTTTGGTTATGGCCGCGTCGTCTATCAGGCCTATATCCAGAAGTATACGCTGACAGAACCTTCCGTTGCGATGGTAGACAATGCGCCGATCAATGTTATCGATAAAGAGCGTTACGATATCTGCGTGATACATCCGCAGACGATCTTCCAGGATGGCCGGCCTACCTGGCTGAATTTTGGCGGTACGCGACAGCCTACATATATCAAGCCTACTTCGCCGATGGTGTTTTTTGTACAGGCCTATTATCAAAGCGAGATCGACAACAACGATAATACGCCCTGGCAGCTGGTCCCGGCAGATCAGACCTATCTTACCGGTGGCGGGAAGAAGTTTCTGCTTTATCTGAAGAAGGGAAAATACAAGATATTCTACCGTGACATGAATTACCATATCCTGAATACGCTGAGTATCGAGGTTAATTAGCGGTCGGCGGTATCGCGGGCCATTCGGACGAACAGTCCTGGGGCGGCTCCTGCTTCAGCCGGTCAATCAGCGGCGTGCGAATGTCGGCGAAGAACCGCTGCCCTTCCGAACGGTCAACTAAGCGTCGTTTTAAATACGATCCCTTCCCGCTGCAATTCCAACAGCACCGGCTCATAAATTTCCGGCACAATCGGGATATGCAGCCCTCTCAGGTTCAGCCGGTCCTCCAATACAAGACGGGCCGCAATACCCAGCGGCAGCCCTACTGTTTTTGCCATGGCGGTATTCAAATGATCTTCGCCTTTTACTACCAGCGTGCTTTTTTCGGTATAGGAATGTCCTTCTCTGGTGAATGCCAGTTCGTGCTGCATGACGATCATGTCTTTGTCGAAAGCCGACATGGCCAGCCTTGTTTCAAGCAGGTGCTGTAATACATCGGCTGCCGTGGCCGCAGCGGGCAGCGGCGACGTATCAAAGAGGCCCAGGAATTCGAGTTGAGTTCGGTTGTCTTCGTTGACATAGGGAAGGATAGGAGCCGCCCATTGCGCGATCGTGGAAGGGACCTGCGCGCCGACGGGCGGGTGGGCCAGCGGTTGCTTGTCGTCGGTGAGGCCGGCGGCGACTACGGTCTTCCAGGCCTGGCAAAAGGCCGGATAACGCAGCGTGGTACGGATAAAGGTTTCGGCCTCTTCCAGGCCATACAGCGGGATATAAGAAAGCGAGTCGCGGTTGGGATACCAGACGAGCGGGCCGGTTTCCGGCAGCAGGATTTCGCCTGTCGTTGCAAAGATCTGGTTGTACGGGCGGGTTACGATCTGCCCGTTTTCTTTGTAGCTGGCGCCTGCAGAGCCTGCCAGTACGACGTTCCGCGGGTTCCAGCTGATCTTGTAATGCCAGGGATTGTTGTCGCTCTCCGGAGCGATAAGACCGCCGGTATGGGAGTAAAAGGACTGGATGCGGCTGTCGGATGCCCGCGTGCGGCCGATGAGCTGCATCGCGCTCATGTGATCGATGCCGGGGTCGAGACCCATTTCACATAGAAAAAGCAGTTTCTGGGCACGGATATCGGCTTCCATTTCCCGGATGGAGGGATCGAGATAAGAAGCGGTCAACAGATGCCTTTTTTCTTTTAGACAGGATTGCGCCACCAGGTAATGAAGAGAGGGAGGAAGCAGCGAGATGACGATATCGGCGGTATGAACGAGCGCATTTCTTTGCTCTTCGCTTCGGACGTCCAGCCCTATCGCTTTTGCATTGGCGGCGTTGCCAATCTTGGACAGGGCCAGTTCCTGATTGCTTTCTGCTACGGTCAGCTGCCAATTGCGTTCGGCGACGACGGTGATCAGGTAACGGATGAGACTGGTGGCTGATTTGCCGGCTCCAAACAGGAGAATTTGCTTCATACGGGATCGTTGATGATCCCGAAAGGTAAGAAGATTTATCACCCGAAAGTCGGGCGGTTCTTCTTAGCGGTTTTTAAGACGGATCTCTCCGAGTTCGCGGTCTACTCCAGGCTTCAGATCGGAGACTTCGTATTGTGCGCTTTTATAGGGCGCATTGGCTTCTACAGAGATGATCCAGTTGCCGGGCTTTATATTGTCAATATAATAGTCGCCGTTGACATTGATCATTTCCAGCGAATCTTTACCCTGGATAGCCCATATCTTCTGGGCGGCGCCATCGCCGGGAGACAAACGGACATGAAAGGAGGATGTCTGAAGCAGTCTTACGGCATGTATGCCTGACACTCCGATTATTACGAGAATTAATTGCACCAATGCGTTCTTCATACCGGCTCCAATAATTTTTAATGGTCTTAATGATTCGTGTTCGTGTCATTCACAGGCAATGCAAAAATCACGCACACTGCGCGACTCAGGCTTTCGGCCGCCGGCTCTTGCGCCAGCCTGGTTTGACAGCTTTGGCTACTATCAAATTTAGCCTCGCCGTCAAAACGCTCAAATGATGGCCCTTCGGCCGGCATAGCCGGTTCGGTTTGACCAGGTGTTAGGGAGTGCAAACGCTGGCATAGTTTCCAAGGACTATGCCAAATGGGAAGAAAAAGGGCTAAACTGTTTTACCTTTTTATTAATGAATCGTTTAGATCCCTGAATAAGATAAACCCAGTTCTTTTGAATTGATCATGACGATCTTGTATTGAACTTTGATGCCTCTTGAACTTTCAGGCGCTTCCTGCATCAGTGCGGAGCCGGCAGCTATACCGCGGAAATACAGGTTTTCCGTTTTGTAGATCTTTTTGTTCGCCTGGATATATTGAATTTCTACCACAACCAGATCCAGCGGATAGGGGCTGCGGTTAGCAACGGTCAGTTGTAAGTCGGAGATGCCGCCAAAGGTGCCAACGGTAAATGTATTAGCGTCTACTGATACCATGTTGGCGATATTGGTGCGGGCGCTTTCTTTTTCATTGTCCTGTCTTTCTTCGCTACGGGCAGGTGATTCTTTATGCGCCATCGATATGATCGTGGCAGAATCCTTTGGGCTAGCGGCAGAAACGCTGGTGATGGGTTTGTTGGACGCCAGCTTTTCCCGGCCAGCGCCTGGTGTGTGAACCGTCTTGACAGGAACGGGTATTTCGTTTTCTGTGGTCGATGCGATAGAAACAGCGGCTGTATCGGCCGGCTGTTCTGCAGCGGACTGCGTAACAGGCATTGTGACAACAGGCGCCGGCTGTTGTTGCGTTGTAACAGCAGCAGGCTGAGAAGCCGGGACGGTTGCTGTAGTCTGCACAAGTTTCGGCAGCAGGTTCCAACCGTCTTTGAAATTCAAGCTGCCATCTTTATTCAAAGACAGACCGATAAACATACCGGCTGCCAGCAGCGCGATGATACCAAAACCGACCATCAGCGGGCGGAGGACAGGGGTCTTTTTCCGGCGATGCTGCTGGGCAAGGATTTCCCCAATCAGGGCTTCTTCTTCATCAGCCTGCCCCAAACTTTCCGCACCAACCGGCAAGACCGCTGGCGGGATTTGCAGCGCTTCGGGTGTATTGGTTCTTATAAATGCGGGTGGGATGGGAGTTGAATCGATCGGGGTATTTTTGGACGATTCCTGCTGGGCGGCGGGTGCTTTTCCGGCAGGCATATTGACATAGATGATCCGTTTGCCGGCAACGCCGGATGCTTCGCCCGTCATACGGGGTGTTGTCACCAGGACCGGGGAAGAAACGGAAGCTTGTGATGCAGCGGTGGGAGTGGTTGACGTAACGCCATTGGCCTTTGTGGCGTCCGGCCTTTTGAAAAAACGATCGAATGGCTGTTCCTCGACTACGGGTGCAAAGGCGCTCAATTCTGCAATCTCACAGGGATACCTCCACGCCGCACTCTTGCCTTCGACCCATACGAGGTCATAGGCCTTCAGCCCCATGCTTTTTAATTGTTCCAATGAATAAGGGCCGCTCTGCTTGTTATTTCTAAGGAGCAAATACATCATTCCAGTGTTCCGGTTAAAGAGGTATAAAATCATTCCTGTTGGATACCTTCCAACTGTCTGTTCTTTCACTGGATATTGTAAGAGAGGGTAAGAATTTCTGATAAGAATGTTTACCCGGCGGCGGGAATTTCAAGGGATTGTCAGGACAAATGTAACATTTCTCTCAATAATAAAAGAATGGAAAGGAATCTTTGTGAGCAGATTTGTTAATATACCCAATCTTACCGAACTTGGAACCCTAACTAACGTATAATCTATCATTTAAACCAGAAAAAACAACGAAATGGATGCTGCTATACAGAAAACGGTGAATGCGTGGCTGGATGGCAATTATGATCAGGCGACAAAAGATGAGATTACCCGCTTACAGAAGGAAAATCCAAACGAACTGGTTGAAAGTTTTTACCGCAACCTGGAATTTGGTACGGGTGGTCTTCGGGGAATTATGGGGATAGGGACCAACAGGATCAACAAGTACACCGTAGGTATGGCTACTCAGGGTTTTGCCAATTATCTGAAGCAGTCCTTTCCCAACCAGGAAATTCGTGTAGCAATAGCGCATGACAGCCGGAACAATAGCCGTTTCTTTGCTGAAACTACAGCTAACGTGTTCGCTGCCAATGGAATAAAGGTTTTTCTCTTCCAGTCTCTCCGTCCAACGCCAGAGCTGAGCTTTTCGATCCGTCATCTGGGCTGCAAGGGCGGAGTGGTCTGTACCGCATCTCACAACCCAAAAGAATACAATGGTTATAAGGCTTATTGGGATGACGGCGGGCAGCTGGTGCCTCCGCATGACAAGAACGTCATCAAGGAGGTCGAGAAGATCGCCAGCGTTGACGAGGTAAAATGGGGCGGGGGGGAATCGAACATCACGATGATCGGCGCGGCAATCGACGAGGCCTATATCGCGATGGTCAGGAATCTGTCGGTTTATCCGGAAGTTATTGAGCGTCAGCACAATTTAAGAATCGTTTATACGCCTATACACGGGACAGGTATCAAGCTGGTGCCGGAAGTCCTGCAGCGTTTTGGTTTTACGAATGTCCACGTCGTGGATGAGCAGGCGACACCCGATGGTAACTTTCCAACCGTGGTTTACCCAAATCCGGAAGAGAGTGAAGCAATGTCGATCGGTCTTCGCAAGGCACAGCAGATCGATGCGGATATTCTTTTGGGAACAGACCCCGATGCAGACCGGGTTGGTATCGGCATAAAAGATAAACAGGGCCAGTGGGTACTCATGAATGGAAACCAAACGGCTGTACTGGCCTTCAATTACATGATCGAGGCCCGCAAGGTCAAGGGCATTGCTGCACCCAATGACATGGTCGTCAAAACGATCGTAACGACCGAATTGATCGATACCATCGCCCGGAAAAGCGGGATCGCTTGTTATAACGTCCTGACAGGTTTTAAATGGATCGCCGAGTTGATCAAGGAAAAGGAGGGCAGCGAGAATTATGTCGTTGGCGGCGAGGAAAGCTATGGATTGATGATCGGAAGCCAGATCCGGGATAAAGATGCGGTCAGTGCAGTGGCGCTGCTTTGTGAAATGGCAGCATATGAAAAGGACAAGGGCCGCAGCCTTTATGATAAGCTGATCGACTTATATGTACAATACGGCTTCTACAAGGAAAGCCTCATTTCGATCACCAAAAAGGGCATGAACGGCCAAAAGGAGATCGCCGATATGATGAGTGCCTATCGCAGTCAGCCGCCTGCTACGATCAATGGTTCGCCGGTTGTGCAGCTGCTGGATTATGATCTGAAGGTTGGTAAGGATCTGACCACGGGTAAGACCTGGCCGATCGACCTGCCAAAGTCCAATGTGCTTCAGTTCATCCTGGCGGACGGAAGCAAGATCTCTGCTCGTCCATCGGGTACAGAGCCAAAGATCAAGTTCTACTTTAGCGTGAATACCAAGCTTCCTTCGGCAGAAGACTTTGATAAGGTCAACGCAGAGCTGGGTGCGAGGATCGATGGGATAATAAAGGATATGAAACTTAAGTAAATAAAAAATAAACCCGCCGATTGGCGGGTTTATTTTTTATGCGAGGCCACCTGCACGCTAAGCTGAGCAGGTAACACAACCTTCTTCCATCGTGCAGACCGCGCCGACGACCATGTCTTCACCTTCGGCTGCTTCTGCGACCTGTACGGCTGCCGGGTTGACCAGCGGTTCTACCATCTTGCCGCCCTGGCGTTCGACGGTGAACTGTACGGCCTGTGATGCGGCTTGTGTCCTCAGGTAATACATACCGGTCTTGAGTCCTTTCTTCCAGGCGTAGAAGTGCATGGAGGTCAGCTTGCTGGCCGATGGTGTATCGACGAACAGGTTGAGGGATTGAGACTGGCAGATATAGGCGCCGCGATCGGCTGCCATATCGATGATATTACGCTGTTTGATCTCCCAAACGGTCTTATAGATATCCTTGATATTTTGAGGGATCTCGTCGATAGACTGGATAGAGCCATTGTGGAAGATGATCTTGTTCTTCATTTCGTCATTCCACAGGTTCAGTTCAACCAGGTCTTTCAACAGGTGCTTGTTTACCACTACAAACTCACCGCTGAGTACGCGGCGAACGTAGATATTGGACGTGTAGGGTTCGAAGCACTCATTGTTACCGAGGATCTGGGAGCTGGATGCGGTAGGCATCGGCGCCAGCAGCAGCGAATTACGGATACCATGCTTCATGACTTCGTCCTTCAGGCGATACCAATCCCAGCGCAGGGTTGGTTCGACACCCCAAAGGTCAAACTGGAACTGACCTTTGGAAGCCGGCGAACCGGGGAAGGTTTCGTATGCGCCCTGTTCTTTTGCCAGATCCTTGGAGGCAGTCATGGCTGCGAAGTAAATGGTTTCGAAGACTTCCTTATTCAGCGTCTTGGCCTCATCGCTTTCGAAAGGCATACGCAGGAGGATAAAGGCATCTGCCAGACCCTGTACGCCCAGTCCGATCGGACGGTGGCGGAGGTTGGAGTTGCGGGCTTCATCTACAGGGTAAAAGTTGTTGTCGATGATCTTGTTCAGGTTCTTCGTTACCTCGTAGGTGATATCGTATAATTTCTGGTGGTCGAACTTGCCGTCGATGACGAAGCGGGGCAGTGCCAGCGAAGCCAGGTTACAAACCGCAATCTCATTGGCGTCTGTATATTCGATGATCTCGGTGCAAAGGTTGGAGCTCTTGATGGTTCCCAGGTTCTGCTGGTTGCTCTTGCGGTTGGCCGCATCTTTATACAGCAGGTAAGGGGTGCCGGTCTCGATCTGTGCGTCGAGGATGGCAAACCAGAGATCCTGCGCCTTTACCGTACGGCGCTGACGGTTTTCAGCTTCGTATTGGTGGTAGAGCTTTTCGAACTCTTCGCCCCAGGTTTCGTGCAGGCCTGGCGCTTCGTGGGGGCAGAACAGACTCCAGTCGCCGCCGCTTTCCACGCGCTGCATGAACAGATCGGGGATCCACAGGGCATAGAACAGGTCGCGTGCTCTCAGCTCATCCTTTCCGTGGTTCTTGCGCAGATCGAGGAATTCAAATACGTCGGCATGCCAGGGTTCCAGATAGATGGCAAAAGCGCCTTTGCGTTTGCCTCCGCCCTGATCCACATAGCGGGCTGTGTCGTTGAAGACCCGGAGCATGGGGATGATCCCGTTGCTGGTTCCGTTTGTGCCGCCGATATAGCTGCCCGTTGCCCGGATATTCGAAATAGCAAGGCCGATACCGCCCGCGCTTTGAGAGATCTTGGCCGTCTGTTTCAGCGTATCATAGATACCGTCGATGCTGTCTTCCTTCATCGTGAGCAGGAAGCAGGAGCTCATCTGCGGCTTTGGCGTACCCGCGTTGAAGAGGGTTGGCGTAGCATGCGTAAACCAGCGTTCGCTCATCAGATTATAGGTCTTGATCGCGCTTTCGATATCGTTTTGGTGGATACCTATGGCCACACGCATATACATGTGCTGAGGCCGTTCGACTACTTTACCGTCTACCTTCAACAGGTAAGACTTTTCCAGCGTCTTGAAGCCAAAGTAATCGAAACCGTAGTCGCGGTCATAGATGATGGTAGAATCCAGCAGTTCTGCATTTTGCTGGATGATCTCCCAGATATCGTCGGCTAACAGGGGAACCCATTTCCCTGTCTTGCTGTCCTTGCATTCGTACAGCTGCCGCATCGTGTCGGAAAAACTCTTGGTGGTATTCTTGTGGAGGTTGCTGACCGCGATACGGCTGGCGAGCAGCGCGTAGTCGGGATGTTTTACCGTCAGCGAGGCGGCTGTTTCGGCAGCCAGGTTGTCCAGCTCCGTGGTGGTCACCCCGTCATACAATCCTTCGATCACTTTTTTGGCTACATCGATAGAATTTACAAAACGCCTGTCGAGGCCGTAGCATAATTTTTCTATACGGGCCGTGATCTTGTCGAACTTCACGGATTCGCTTTTCCCGTTTCTTTTGATGACGTACATAATATAGTTATAATGGGTTAATAGTTACAAAATATTTTGCATTGGCTTGTTGCCTTAAAAGTCTTCTTCGAGGCTGAAGGTCTGGTTTTCCTTTCCAGACATTACACCGGCCTTCTGATAATCGCCCACCCGTTTTTCGAAGAAGTTGGTCTTGCCCTGCAGGGAGATCATTTCCATGAAATCAAACGGATTAGACGCATTATACAGCTTCGGACAACCCAGCGCCTCGAGCCAGCGGTCCGCTACGAATTCGATGTATTGCTGCATCAGACGGGCATTCATCCCGATCAGGTCTACGGGCAGCGCCTCTGTGATAAACTCCTTTTCGATCGAAACCGCATCGCGGATGATACCCTGTACCTGCTCGACAGGCAGCTTGTTTTCCAGCATGCTGTACAACAAACAGGCGAATTCGCAGTGCAGACCTTCGTCGCGGCTGATCAGCTCATTGCTGAAGGTCAGACCTGGCATCAGCCCTCTTTTCTTCATCCAGAAGATAGAGCAGAAGCTGCCGCTGAAGAAGATGCCTTCTACTGCCGCAAAAGCAACCAGTCTTTCGGCGAATGATCCGTTGTCGATCCAGCGAAGCGCCCATTGCGCTTTTTTCTGAACCGCGGGAACCGTATCGATGGCATGGAAAAGGCGGTGCTTTTCCTGGGGATCCTTTATATAGGTGTCGATCAGCAGCGCATACGTCTCAGAATGGATATTCTCCATCATGATCTGGAAACCATAAAAACAACGGGCTTCCGGAAGCTGTACTTCGCTCATGAAGTTGACCGCGAGATTTTCATTGACGATCCCGTCGCTGGCGGCGAAAAAGGCCAGCACGTGAGAAATAAAGTGGCGTTCTCCGTCGTTTAATTTAGCCCAATCCTGCATGTCGCTGCCCAGGTCGATCTCTTCGGCCGTCCAGAAGCTCGCCTCATGCTTCTTGTACATCTCCCATACCTTGGGATAATTAATCGGAAGGATAACAAACCTATCCTTATTCTCTTTCAATAAAATCTCGTTCCCGTTATCCATTTTAAACAGATTTCAGATTAATATAATGTGACTTTATGGCTTGTTGTCTACGGCCGGACTGGATTGTTCGCCTGCACCGTTCCGGGATGGTCCGGTACATCGGCTTTAGCGGCAGGGTTCTTCAGGCGTCAAAAGGGTTGCAAAAGCCCGTTTTGAATGAAGAACTAACTCAAAAATAACATAGCCTGCGGGAAGTGAGCTATGTTGTTTTCCACCAATTGTGCATAGCTTTTTCCACCTATGTGGCATGCTCTGCTATCCCTTTGCCGGCGGGCATTACAACATCGATATCCATCTGTGATTCAGGCCTGTAAAGGCACAACAGAATGGCTGCGGCTGTAATGCTATATTCACCCACTGTGTGTGGCATCTTAACAAAAGGGATCGCCGGAAAGTTAAGCAGGATGCCAACCCCAAAAGCAAAGTAAAATGCCCTTATCCGGTAATGCGCCATGGCTGCGGCTGTCAGCAATAGGAATAATACCTGCACTGTATAATACTGAAGACGATAGACGGGCGAAAAAAGGTCAAGGACCATGTATAATCCAAAACCGAGGAGCGCTGTCTGGGTTATTCCGGTCATTGATACGGTCGGCCCCGGCCCTCGCGGAGACGGATACCGGGAAGGCTTCTGTCCGCGGATTCTCCATCGGCTGTCGGAGTACTGGCCGGACGAAGGCGCGCGCATCTGCCAGCGCCAGACTGCGAGAATAAGCAGGACCGTCAGCAGGGCGGCAGCCGTGAGCATTGGCAGGGAAAGCCGGCGATGCGTGACGAGGGTATACAGGTAGAAGAAATTTCCATTCTCCGGGTATAGGGTAAAGGACTGGCCGCTGCCGTCAATCCCTTCCCAGCTTGAAAAATGCGGGTCGGGCGCCGAGACTAAGAGTGCCGGATCGAGTCCCTGGTGTTTGCGGATATGCTCGGGAAGGGCTTTCTGGTAGTCGGACCAAAGGGCCCGCTGCCGCGGACTGCCGACTGCCCAGCCTGTTAATAATACGACGGGAAGGAGAAATAGCAGGCGCCACCGTAAAGACCATCGGCGATACAGAAAAAGCATTGGCACAAAGAAGACGGCCGTATTGATACGGATCAGGACCAGGCTGATGGCTGCCAGACCGCCGAGAAATGCCCAGGCCAATGCAGAGCGCTTTTTTCCCTGGTTCAGCGCAAACAACACGATCATAGCGAGGAAGGGGATCCACAGATAGCTCTGGCCGCTCTCGATCGATTGTTTCCATGCGTCGGTATAAAGGAAGCTGATCGTAAACAAAAATGCCAGCATTTTCTGCAGGGCCGTGCTGGATAGCAGCAGGGCCAGCAGGAGTAGGATGGCCAGCTGTGCATATTGAATATAGCGGTAAATACCGTTGATACGGCTTTGCTGTTCTTCTGCCAGTGGCGTCAGCAGTTGAAGGAAAAAAGGGGAGGAGGTGATCTCCGACACCTTTTTTCCGTTGAAGTCTTGTGGGTTGTAGTAGCGGATGCCGTCTTCCGGCCGCCACTTGTAAAAGTACGGGAGCTTTCCATCTTTGATCAGCCGACTGCCTACGATGCGAGCGCGCAGGTCACAGGGCAGGCGTTTGCTCACTTGCATATCCCGCCAGAAGGCGAAAGCCAAAGCAATGGCCAAAACCAGCCCCAAACCTCCCCGAAAGTGTCTGGAAGACAGCCAGCCTGGGATCATTCCAGCACCTTTTCACTGATCCTTCCCGACTCCTTATGTTTCAGGATCACTTTCCTTGCGCCATAATGGGTCATTTCTTCTTTGACCAGGTAGTGGTCTGCGTCGTATTCGGTCAGATGGCTGTCTTTTGTCACGCCGTTCCGGCCCCGCCAGATATCCAGCTGTACAGGTTCCCAGAGCTTTGTTTTGGCACTTCGGTAGGCGGCGTCCAGGATGGCATTGACGACATAACCGTCGTAGAAGGTTTCCTTTGGCGCCCGGCCCTGTTCCAGCGCGTTGAAGACATCGGTAAACATGTGGTTGTAGCCGAGATCGTTTATCTCGTCGCCTACCGGGAAGATCCATCCGCTGTTGCTTTCGGCTTTTTCTGCGACATAGTCAGCGCCTTTCCCTGTGGTAAACATTTCCAGACCGGTGCGCAGGAAGTTGTTGATCCAGAGAGTGCCTTCCGTACCCATGACCTCGTCCCGGAGATCGAGGCCGCCGCGAAAGGTCCAGCTGACTTCGAACTGGCCGATGGCCCCATTCTCGTACTTTACCAATCCGATCGCATGGTCTTCCGCTTCGATGGGTTTAACCTGGGTATCGGCCCAGCACATCACCTCGACAGGACGGATGTCCTTACCGATAAAGCTGCGGGCTATTTCTACACAGTGGCAGCCAAGATCGAGGATACAGCCTCCGCCGGCCTGTTCCATGTCCCAGAACCAGTCGCTGTGGGGGCCAGGATGGGTCTCCCGGGACTTGGCCCAGAGGATGCGTCCGAGGGCTCCATTTTTGACGGAGTCTAAGGCCTTTAAAAATTTGGGCGTATAGACCAGGTCTTCGAGATAGCTGTTGAAGATGCCGGCGTCTTCAACTGCTTCGAGCATACGTCTGGCCTCTGTAGCGTTGCGACCCAGCGGCTTGGTGGTCATGACCGCTTTCTGGTGTTTGCAGCAAAGCAGTACGGCGATCTCGTGCAGGTTATTGGGCAGCGCGATACAGACCAGGTCGACATCGGTGTGGGAAATAGCGGCTTCCATTTCTGTCGTCCAGTGCGAACAGTGATAGTCCAGAGCAAACTTTTTTGCGCTTTCTTCCCGGCGGGAATAGACGCTTACAATCCGGTCACGGCTGCGCTGTCCGAGGATGGCGTCGGCATAGAAGCGGCCGATAAACCCGGAGCCAAGCATGGCGATATTCATAACAAATTATTTATTCCGGTGAGTAATCAGACTAATTCGGCGGCTGGTGTTTTTGCGGTCAGCTGTTCTGTCTTTTTCTGGTGAAAAAAGGCGACGAACAGCACGAGTACGACCAGCGCGAAGATGGCGGGAATCCACCAGAAATTCTGCCATTGCTGAAGCGTCAACGCTTTTGCGTCTTTAAGAAAGCTGTCGTAGACAGCGCCGGCGATCTGTGCACCGATCAGCATACCGACGCCATAGGTGACGAATACGATCAATCCCTGTGCCTGTCCGCGGATCTCGGGGCTGGATTTTGTGTCTACGTAGATCTGACCGGTGACAAAGAAGAAGTCGTAGCAGACCCCGTGCAAGGCTATGCCGGTGAGGATCATCCAGTCTACCAGTTCGGGAGCGCCCAGTGCGAATAAGGCATAGCGCAGCACCCAGGCCAGCATTCCGGCAGCCAGCATCCATTTGACGCCGAGGCGGGCAAAGAGCAGCGGCATCAGGATCATAAAGCCTGTCTCCGATACCTGTCCCAGGGTCTGAGTGGCGGCGATGTTTTTATAATGTGCGCCATCCAGGAAGATCTGGGTAAAATTATAGTAGGCGGCAAGGGGAATACAGATCAGGAAAGAAGCCGCCAGGAAAATATAAAAGGAGGGGCTGCCGAGTTGTTTGAAGGCGTCGACGCCGATGATGCTTCTTGCAGAAACCCTTTTGCCGGCGCCCGCAGGAGGTGTGTTGGGCAGCGTAAAGCTGTAAAGGCCAAGCAGCAGGCTGGCGGTTGCCGTCATATACAGGGGCATGGCTGTTTCTTCCGCTTTTAGGCCTGTTCCGGCAAATTTTACGAGCACAAAGCTGATGATCAGACCAGCCACGATCCAGCCAATGGTGCCAAATACGCGGATCAGCGGAAACTGCTTTTCCTGATCGGTCATCCGGCTGAAACAGACGGTATTGGCGAGACCCATGGTTGGCATATAACACAGGTTATAAGCCAGCAGCAATAAGATGAACACGAGAGGGTTGCCGGAGGCAGAAGGGGTGAGTAACATAAAGAGCGCGCCGAGCAGATGAAGCGTCCCTAATACTTTTTGCGTAGCGAAATACCGGTCTGCGATAAGGCCGATAAAAAAAGGTGCAATGATGGCTGCAATCGGATTGACAGTAAAGGCCCAGTGCGACAGGCTGGCCATGTTGTGTTTGGTCATATAGACACCAATCGTTGTATACCAGGCTCCCCATATAAAAAATTCAAGGAACATGAGGACCGATAGTTGAACCCGTGTAGTTGCTTTCATGTTTTAAAGTGATTGAGTTGCAGGGCAAAAGGTACAAATGAAAAATGTATCCCGTAAATTTTTCTTACGTTATCTTGCAGGCGTAATCATGAGAACATTTGACGATAGTTACCGGCACAAAGGCCTTCGCAGGCAATTAACAGAGACCGTCCGGCAGAAAGGCATCACCGATGAACGGGTGCTCGAAGCAATAGGACAGATCCCCAGGCATTTTTTTATGGACTCGGCTTTTGACAAGATCGCATACGAAGACCGGGCCTTTCCGATAGGAGAGGAGCAGACCATTTCCCAGCCCTATACTGTTGCTTACCAAACTCAGCTGCTGGAAGTAAAGCCCTTTGAGAAAGTATTGGAGATCGGTACCGGCAGCGCCTATCAGGCCTGTGTACTGGCAGAAATGGGTGCGCAGGTGTATACCATCGAGCGGCAGAAGAAGCTGTTTGAAAAGAACAAGCTGTTTACCTATCTCAGGAAATATCCCTCTTTAAAATTCTTTTATGGCGATGGTTTTGAAGGGTTGCCGACCTATGGCCCTTTTGACAAGGTCATCGTTACGGCGGCGGCGCCCTTTATCCCGCCCAAACTGATCCAGCAGTTAAAACCTGGCGGAAGGATGGTGATCCCCCTTGGCGAGGGGAATGTCCAGCGTATGCTTCGGCTGACGCGTCAGCCGGATGGCGGCGCGACCCAGGAGGTCTTCGATAATTTTTCCTTTGTTCCCATGCTGGAAGGCAGGAATGGCTGATCGTTAAAGGAATTGAACGATCTGTCTTCTGACATTCGGGTCTTTATAGATCCTGCGGTGACCGAATCCTTTTGTAAATACAAAGCGGATGTTCGGGCGGTTGTCGTTTTTGACGGTCAGCGCGTCGGGCATGGGCGTGATCTGATCGTCTTCGTCCTGGACATACATGGTTTTGGCCTGGATCTGACCGAGGGCGCGCCGCAGTGAATACCAGGAAAAAGGATGACCGCTGATCTCCTGTACATACTCGTTCATGTCGCTGATGACGACATCGGGCAGCCGCAGGACCGTCTTCAGTGTTGCGACAGCCGCCGTCATTTCTACCAGCGGCGACACGAGTACCAGGTGGTTGTCATTGTTGTGCGGAGCGTCTTCGAGGAAGAGGACCAGCGCCAGTCCGCCGAGGGAATGTCCCATATAAGAATGAAAGGGGCCGTAGTATTGATTCACGCTGCGCAGCATGCGAACGTATTCGGGAAGTACGATGCGTTTGCCGCCGCTGCGTCCGTGTGCGGGTGCGTCAAAGGCTATGACCTCGTATCCCTTTTCGACCAGGGCAGCCGCATAGGCTTCGAAGTTGACGGAGGCCGACTGGAAGCCATGGGCGATCAGCACTTTTTTTCCGGGGCCATCGCTCCCGGCAGCCAGCGGCGGCCGCGGAGGGTATAGCCTTCCTGTTTGAAAGAGAGCGCTTCGCCTTTTTCGAAAAACGAAGAGCCTTTCTTCTTTATCCGCTGCGGCGGCGTACAAAACAGTTTGAAGGCTTTGACCGCTGCTTTTCGGGTGGAGACCAGCGAAAGGATATTCAATTGGGCTCTGATATATTGTATTGCCAGTTTTTCCTTTAATTTCATGGCATGAAGATAACGATTATCGGCTCAGGGAATGTAGCCGCCGTGATAGGTGGTAAGGCAAAGGCGGCAGGACACGATCTGCTGCAGGTGGCGGCCCGGCGTGAAGCCGCAGCAGCTGCGCTGGCTGGCGAATGGGGCTGCGGATATACGACACAGTTGGAGGCGGTCGATCCGGGGGCTGATCTGTATATCGTTGCTGTCAGTGATAATAGTCTTCCGGCCGTCAGCGGGCAGCTTTTGCTTCCGGGCCGGTTGATCGTGCATACGGCGGGCGCGGTAGCCGGGTCTGTGCTGCAGCCGGCGAGTGGGCGTTATGGCGTGTTGTATCCGCTGCAGAGTCTGCGTTCGGAAATACGTCCTTTTCCGGAGGTCCCCTTTCTGATCGACGCTCCGTCGGCGGAGGATCTGGCCGTGATCGAACTGTTTGCCCGTAGTCTTTCTTCGCAGGTACAGCAGGCCGACGATAGCAGGCGGCTTAAATTACACCTCGGCGCTGTTCTCGTTAACAATTTTACCAATTATCTTTATACGCTGGCCGAAGAATTCTGCCGATCCGAAAAGATCGATTTTGCCCTTTTACTGCCGCTGATCGATGAAACCTCGGGCCGTCTGAAGCGGTACGCCCCTCGTACCGTACAGACAGGTCCTGCTGCCCGCGGCGACCAGGCGACGATAGCCAGACATCGCGATTTGCTTTCCGGTTATGAGAATATAAAAGAGGTGTACGATCTGTTCACCCAGCAGATCAGACAGATCTACCGGCCACAGGATTTTCCTTCAGTCGAATAGGGATTTGGGCTATTTTTACGCGCCCGTAAAGCCGGCTCCTGCCGGGAAGAGCGGGTGCGGGTAAAAGTTCAGAGTAAAACAACAGCCGGTGAAGGAATTTACCGGAAAAGAGCAAAACTCAGCAACATGAGCGTATTGGAAAAATTCAAGTCGATAAAGACATTTGTCTTTGACGTAGACGGAGTAATGACGGACGGCAG
Organism: Chitinophagales bacterium; assembly: GCA_015654595.1. GTDB lineage: Bacteria > Bacteroidota > Bacteroidia > Chitinophagales > Chitinophagaceae > Puia. The sequence continues at coordinate 25,220 of JAATGQ010000208.1, forward strand.
CGTGGATGTCTACCAGTCGGGCGAGCAGGTGCGGCGTATGAGCACGCGCGATGGGTATTGTCTGCAGCTGGCGATAAAAAAAGGGTATCGGGTAGTCGTCATTTCCGGCGGCAATTCGGAAGGTGTGAGACTGCGCCTGGATTATCTGGGGATAAAAGATATCTTTCTGCAGGTCCACGATAAGGTGGCCGTATTGGAGGAATATGCCCGTAAGCATCAGCTCAAAGAAGAAGATATGTTGTATATGGGGGATGATATCCCCGATTATAAACCTATGCGTTATGTCGGTCTGGCCTGTGCCCCGGCGGATGCTGCTCCGGAGATCAGGCATATTGCGGCGTATATATCTTCATTTGGCGGAGGCCAGGGCTGTGTGCGGGATGTGATTGAAAAAGTTTTAAAGCTCAATGGTCATTGGGAGCTGGACGCTTCCATTGCCTCTAAATAATAAGCAATCTTATGCTGCAACTGACCGGCGCCTTCCTTCGTCTTGTCCGATGGCCCAACCTGGTGTTTATTTTTCTCACCCAGTTGTTGTTTTATTATTGCATCCTGCTGCCCAGCTTTTCCGGAGCAGGCGGCCTGCATGCTAACGGTCTGCAGCCTGGGCTTTTTTATCTGCTAAGCCTTGCTTCTGTCCTGATCGCCGCAGCCGGCTATATCATCAATGATTATTTCGATCTCAATATCGACAGGGTCAATAAACCGGATAAGCTGGTTGTTGAAAAGCTGATCAAACGCCGGTGGACGATCCTGTGGCACTGGCTGCTTTCCGGTCTGGGCATGCTGCTGAGCGCTTATGTCAGCTGGAGGCTAAGGAACCCGGTCATCGCGCTGGCCAACCTGGGCTGCATCGTGCTGCTCTGGTTTTACAGCACGACGTTCAAACGCAAGCTGCTGATCGGCAATGTGCTGATCTCTTTGTTGACCGCCTGGGTGATCCTGGTGTTGTATTGGGCAGAATTTAAGGTACAGGCTTTGCGGGATGTGGAATACACGCGTATCCTTTCCCGCTTGTTCAAATTCAGTATTCTTTATAGCGGTTTTGCCTTTATCATTTCCCTGGTCCGGGAGGTTGTAAAAGACATCGAAGACATGGACGGAGATGCGCGTTATGGCTGCCGGACGATGCCTATCGTTTGGGGTGTCAATGTCGCCAAGGTCTTTGCCGGTACCTGGCTGGCCGTATTGACCGGCGCGCTGGTGATCGTGCAGTTTTATGGCTTGCAGCACGGCTGGTGGCCGGTATTCCTCTATTGCCTGGTATTGCTGGACCTGCCTTTGCTCTGGTTATTGAGGAGGTTGTATGTTGCGCAGCAGAAGGAAGACTACCACAAGCTGAGCGGAACGATCAAAGCCATCATGCTGGTTGGCATTTTATCAATGCTTGTTATTTTATTCGTATAAGACATGGAACCCATCATCCTTGCCTCCGGATCCCCCCGCCGCCGACAACTTTTAGAATGGGCGGAAGTCCCTTTTGACGTACTGGTAAAAGAAACGCCGGAAACATATCCGCCCGGTCTTGCCACCGAAGAAGTGCCGGTGCATATTGCCCGTAACAAAGCGTTGGCGGTAAAACGGCTGGCGCCGCCGGGACGTGTCATCCTGGCTGCAGATACGGTAGTCGTTCTGGGCGACAGGATCATCGGCAAACCAAGGGATCGGGATGATGCGGTCCGTATCCTTTCTTCGCTGGCGGGTCGCCAGCACGAGGTTATAACCGGGGTGGTGCTGATAAAAGACCGGGAGGAGATTGCTTTTGCTGATCGTACCGCAGTCTGGTTTCACCCGTTAGAAAAATCTGAGTTGGAATGGTATGTCGATAAGTATGCGCCTTTTGACAAGGCCGGCGCTTATGCGATACAGGAATGGATCGGTGTGGTGGGGATCCGGGGGATCGACGGGGATTTCTATAACGTGATGGGGCTGCCGGTGAGCAGGGTTGTGCAGGCGCTGAAGCGCTGGGAGTAAGAGGCGGGGGGGACCCGCCAGGGATGGCACATGAGCCCAGATCGCGCGATACCGCTGGTGTGCGCGTGCCGTGTCCACGCGATGCCCTGCCTGTGCACGACGCATGAGCCCAGATCGCGGCAATTGCGACATGCCTCGCGCTAAATTCCTTTGTCGGCCTCCGCTGCCTTTCGTATCTTCAGACAGAGGAGAGTTGTCTTATGCGGGAGGAGTTATTGCATTTTATCTGGCGCAACCGCTATTATCAGCCGCACCGGCTGTATACCGAGGACGGCAAGACCGTAGAGATTCTTTTTCCCGGTGAATCAAATCCCAATCAGGGTCCTGACTTTCAAAATGCCAGAATCAGGCTGGACAATATTCTGTTGGAAGGGGCAGTGGAGCTGCATATCCGTACATCGGACTGGTTTCGGCATGGACATGAAGGAGACCGGCACTATAAGCGGGTGGTCCTGCACGTTGTCTGGACGAATGACTGGGATCATGCTCCGCCTGGAGGGGCGCCGTTGCTGGTTTTGTCGGGGCGCACGTCCGGCTCCTTATTGCCCTTGTATGAGCGCTGGATGAAGAGCCAGACTTTTATTCCCTGCGAACCCCAGTTGGAGGCTGTTCCCGCTGAAATATGGCCGGGGTGGACGCGGCAGCTGGCGATCCGTCGTCTGCAGCAAAGGTCCATTTATATCCGGGATTGCCTGGAAGATTGTGAGCTGCGTTGGGAGGAGGTTTGCTGGCGTATGATGGCCTGGAGTATGGGCGTGCCTGTCAACGGTCCGGCGTTTGAGGCGATAGCCGGCAGTCTGCCGCTTCGGTTGCTGATGCGGTATCGGCACGACCGGCTTCAGCTGGAAGCGTTGTTGATGGGGCAGGCGGGGTTATTGGACCGGTCTTTCGGCCAGGATTACCCGGTCGCGCTACAAAGGGAATACGTCTTTCTTCAAAAAAAACATACGCTGCCGCCGCCGTTGATCCCGCTTCCCTATTCCCGGATGCGGCCGGCTCATTTTCCCGCGATCCGTCTGTCTCAGCTGGCGGGGTTGCTTTCGGATGGAACCGGATGGTTTACCCGGATAAAAGACGCGCCCGATCCCCGATCC
>JAATGQ010000131.1 GCA_015654595.1 Chitinophagales bacterium
AAGGTCAGGTCACCCGCGGCGGGGATAAAGTTCTCGTTGCCTGTCCAGCCCTGGATCAGCAGCGGCTGGTCGATCAGCCTGCCACGAGGGCTGGTCCGATAGCGCAAATGGAGCAGCAGCTCGTCCCGGTCCTCTCGGGGAACGCGGACAGGGAGACGAACGCTGGTTAAATGATGGGGAACGGCGTTGATATCAGAAAGGATTCCTTTTTGTAATTGGCTGCCATTGGCCCAGATCTCCCATTGAAGGCTTAACTTTGCATAGTTGGTTAACAGGGAATCATTGATGATCTTGAGAATAATGGGAGCAGAGGTAGCGCCAGCAGGAAGCGGTCCCGAGGGCGACAGGGTTATTTTCAGGGGTTGACCGATCCCCGTAATGGTGACGCACAGAAAGAGCAGTGCGCATAGCAAAGTCTTCTTCATGAGCAGATTAGATAGTTTGGGGCAACTTAAAAGTAAGAAAAATCGTAATCTTTCCAAAAAGATGCTCGCTAAATCGTTTTAGTTCTTACCTTTATTTTCCAATCACCTGTTAATGAAAAAAGTTTCCATTTCCGATATAGCCCGCAAAGCGGGAGTTTCAGTCTCGACAGTTTCGTTTGTTATGAATGACAAGGCGGTCAAGATGCGGATAAGCCGTGAAGTGATCGAAAAAGTGGAGAATGTCGCCAGAGAGATGGGATATCGTCCCAACCAGCTGGCTCGTGGACTGCGAACAGGTAAGACGAAGACGATCGGTTTGATCGTCGAGAATATCTCCAACGCATTTTTTGCAACATTGGCCAAGACTATCGAGGACGAGGCGAAGAAATATGACTATAAGGTCGTTTATGCTTCTACAGACAACGACGATGACAAGGCGCGCGAGCTGCTGAATATGCTTTCACAACGACAGGTAGATGGTTATATCATAACTCCGACGCTCAACCTGGCGGAGGATATCCGCCGGCTGCAGGCGGAAAGTAAGCCGGTCGTGCTGATAGACCGCTATTTCCCGCAGCATAGCGAAATTCCTGCAGTACTGGTAGATAACTACGAAGGTGTGGCAAGAGGAACCGAACGGCTGATCGAAAAAGGTTATAAAAAGATTGCGCTGATCACGATCGAAACCGAAATGGCGCATATGCATGATCGTATAAATGCCTATTACGATGTGCTCAATCGTCATAGTATCCCTGTTTCCGATTCGCTGGTGAAGATCGTGCCTTACAACAGCAGCCGGGAAGGCGCGCTGGACCAGATCGTGCAGTTCCTGTCAAAAGCGGGATCGGACATCGATGCGGTCTTCTTCCTGACGAATTACCTGGGGGTACTGGGGATCGAAGCGATCAAGAAGCTTCAGATCAAAGTGCCTGAGCAGCTGGCTGTTCTTTGTTTTGACGACAACGATATCTTCAGATTATATACGCCTACTATTTCTGTTATCAAGCAGCCGATCGCCGAGATTGGACAGCAGGCCATGGCTTCGCTGATCGAACGGCTGAAACAGAACGGCGAAGAAGTTGCGGCGGTTACAAATGCGCCGGTGAAGCTGATTGCTGACCTGGTGGCGCGTGAGTCGATTTAAGCGCGATGCTTTTTTGCTGGTCGATGCTCTGAGGGAGTCCACGGCTACAGGATACTAAGACCGCCCTGATGCAAGTCTGCGTTTAGCGCCAACATATTATAAAAAAGAACCGGAGCGGCCCTTCGGTTCTTTTTTTTCCGTTTTAGGGCTTTCTGCCCTATTTTCGCACTAAATTTTTTCTCATGAACTTGCATGAATATCAGGCCAAAGAACTACTGAAGAAATATCAGGTACCCGTACAGGAAGGCATCCCGGTAGATAATGCTGGAGCAGCCGAAGAAGCTTACAAACATCTCAAAGTTCAGTTCGGTAACAATTTCGCTGTCGTGAAGGCCCAGATTCATGCAGGCGGCCGTGGGAAAGGGAAGATCGAGGGTACAGAACAACGCGGCGTTGCGGTTGGAAAGAGTGCGGAAGATATCAGGCAGATCGCCTCGAATATCCTCGGCGGCACGCTGGTGACGATCCAGACGGGTCCTGCCGGTAAGAAGGTCAATAAAGTACTGGTTGCACAGGACGTCTATTATCCTGGCGCCAATCCCGTAAAGGAATTTTATCTGTCTATCCTGATGGATCGCGCAAAAGGACAGAATGTCGTTATGTATAGCACCGAAGGTGGTATGGATATCGAAGAAGTTGCGCACAATACGCCGGACAA
>JAATGQ010000205.1 GCA_015654595.1 Chitinophagales bacterium
CCAAAAAGCGATTTGCCCGATCGAAGTTGCTCAAGGGTCTTTTTCTTGAGCTCGTTGTAGTCGAATTTTTCGTTCTTTTCCATATAAACTGTATTAAAGGTCTTACTTTTTAACCTTTGACACAGTTTAATTTACAGTCTCACCCTCGAAGATTTCCGCACTTCTCTCTAAAACTCAGCAAGTCGCCTACTCGAAGGGAAAGAGTATTGCCCTCATTTAACTCAAACCTAGAGCACTCAAATATGATTTCAAACACTTCCTTTACTAACTTTCCCGGCATCAAGAAAAAAGAGGCAAACTTATCAGCCTGTTCTTCCTCGACGGATCTAGGCGTTCTTTTTGAACGATCAATGCCCCTATCGCGATGTAAAACTGTTTGCGTGTGCAGAATGGCATGCCCGAGCTCATGCGCAGCAGTAAACCTCATTGACTCCAGAGAAAAACCTTTTGATACTTGTACTAACTTTTTATTTTTATCTATTACACCCGCAACTTCGAACCCTTCTCCATTCGCCTCATGCTTCCCTAGCCCATCCATCTCTATGTATGTATATCCTAGGATCTTTTGAAGTACCACATCAGGCTTTAATGACAAGATATGTACCTCTGGAATACCCTCCGTCCATATTTTCTCCCTATGAATCCATACCTGATTTTGTAAGTCTCTTACTAGCGACTCTAAATCCTCGTCGCTACGGATTTCAAATGCCAAGTTCCCTTTTTGGAATGTAGCCATAGCCTTCTCAAATTCATTCGTAATATGCTTTTCAACATCAAGTTGCATATGCATATGCCTATCTGCATCCTTATGCAGTAACTCTTTGTACTTCTTCACTATACCTCTTTTACGCCAAGCCATTTCTTCCATCCAATCACCTGAAGAGAGCGAAGCTAAATTCAAATCAATTATGTATAGACATCCTGAGATAGCACACATGGCTGAATTCAATCCAACCCCCGAATCGCCTCGAACTGCCTTAAAGCCATGGTCAAAAACCTCAACAGCAAAGTCTCCAAGATCCGAGCTTAATTCAGCAATCCTCATTGGTATTTCCGTAGAAGTACGCATAGCTCTTTCAAGGGCAGCAATAATTGCCTTTTTATTAGCCGGATCATTTTCAGCATCACGACGTCTGCGTAACTTTATGACTCTATCAAACTCGTCTGAATCCTTTTGAAACAACTCCACCAATTCAGGATAATAACTATTTTCAATCAACTTGCTAATTTTAAGCATGTCGGGTACATGTCTAGCATAAGCTGGTTTGTCTTTCGTTAAATCAATAACTGTTACTAACATCTTGGCAGAAACCATTGCGGAAAGTGCAGCCGCACTTCCGGAACCAGGCTTATGACTGCCAGCGCCAAATTTCTCTAAGAGCTCGCCAAGTGGTGTTTCTATTAGTTTACGTTTGTCCATTTTCAAATTTACGAATATGCCGAACATTTAATATATCAACTCAAATAACTGATTATCAATATCCAAATAATTAAAGCCAGCGACCACCCTTTCTAAATAATGTGTACCAATTAGACTTTCTACCCCTAACTTGGCAGGCAACTATCAAAATGGCAAGAAAGGATCAGACTTGGCAGGGAATCTCAAAACTGGCATAAAAACATTAAATTTGTCAGGAAAACATTAAAAATGGCAGGAAAAAATCAACTTCAAGAAGAACTTCAAATTGTCGCTCAGAAACTCAATAGTTTTCCCAAAGGTGCATCCTTTGAAGATATATATACATTGTTGAAGGATGATTTTGCCGAGAGAACGCTTCGCAGGCGGTTGAATGAATTGGAGAAACAGGGGTTGATAAGTATTACCGGCCAAAGTAGAGCAACGAGGTATCATATAATTGGAAGTGGAGTTCACGAGCCAACGAAAGCTACAATTGACTTAGCGGTAAATATATATTTGTCACCTGAAGCTGAATCCATTCGGAACCATATTAGCCAGCCTTTAGGGAATCGTACTCCAGCAGCTTACGATCCTGAGTTTCTACGTAGTTATATACCAAATAAGACTTTTTATTTATCTAATGCCGACCGAATTCGACTACATGAACTGGGCAAGACTGCTCAGTTGACAGAGCCTGCTGGTACATATGCGCGAAACATTCTCCAGCGACTGCTTATCGATTTATCCTGGAATTCAAGTCGCCTTGAAGGGAACAATTATAGCCTGCTAGACACGCAACAACTGATTACACAAGGTCGGGCGGCCGATCGGCGGACGGCAGAAGAAGCACAGATGATCCTAAATCATAAGGCGGCGATCGAGTTTCTAGTAGAGGCTGCGGCTGAAATTGGCTTCAATCGCTACACAATTACTAACCTTCACGCCATGCTATCAGATAACCTATTAGGTAATCCAGCAGCGTCAGGCAGACTACGCTCAATACCGGTGGACATAGGCCAATCGGTGTATATACCGCTGGCGATTCCACAGCTAATAAATGAACAGTTCAATGTGCTATTAGAAAAGGCATCGCAAATCGACGATCCGTTTGAGCAAACCTTCTTTGTTATGGTTCAGCTTCCTTATCTACAGCCGTTCGACGACGTTAATAAACGCACATCTCGACTGGCGGCCAATATCCCCTTAATCAAACGAAACTTAGCACCTCTATCCTTTGTAGATGTACCTAAAGAACTTTATGCGCATGGATTGCTGGGTATATATGAGTTGAAAAGAATGGAATTATTTAAAGACGTATTCCTCTGGGCATATGAACGGTCAGCACAGCGTTACGCAGCACTTCGTCAATCGATGGGTGAACCAGACACATTCCGACTCAAATACCGGGAGGATATCAGAAGTTTGATACGTGAGATCATCTCCAAAACGATGTCCGTGAAAGAATCAAACGTGCTTATTGATAACTACGCAGAGCGGATTATAAAAGCTGACCGGGCACGATTTACGGAAGTGGTAGAAACAGAGCTGCTAAGCCTCCACGAGGGAAACTTTGCCAGATACCAGGTAACTCCATTAGAATTTGACAGGTGGAAGAAGGTGTGGAAATAATAAAAACTTGGATCTTGACCTTTCTTAAAAAGAGACTATCCTTGAACTTTGCCGCCATGGAAACTGAAATAGCGGCATATAATATTGAGCACGACAAAGCATGCAAATCGTATAATGATTGAAAGGGCTCACGCGGATTTATTATGCCGGCTATTCCTGACATGCTGACCCGCTGTAAAACAATTTTCCAAAAGGCCGATCAGGCATGCCAGTACCTAATGGTGGTGGTCAGGGTGTTTTACCCGGAAGTGGGTATAAAACAGTATTACACGGACTTTGAAGAAATCACTAGGGGAAGTATGGTAAAGATGATCCCTTTGCAAAGTTTCTCGGTCAGGTAACGCCATTTTTGATGGAGATTCGGCGCGCCAGAAATTGTTTCGATCACCGCAAGGCGGGGTTGAAGTTGACGGGTTTTGAATTGCAGGAAGACAACAGCGTGTTATCTCCGACTATCGAGATGAACGATGCCGGATCGATGATACCCCGGCAGGACTTGAGTACCTATCTGGCGGATGCCATGGCTGGACTAGTTAATGTTACGGAGCTAATGATCCCCTACCTTGCGATCAAGCATGTTCAGCCGACGGGACTAATTCCTATCGAAGTGCGTATGGTACCGGAAAGTCAGCGTCGGCATAAAATGATTCAATTCGCATTATGGGCGCCAATTGAGGGAGACGGAATCTATTTCCTGTAGCGTTCTATGATACAGGGTGGCGTCTTCTGATTAGGTTAAGGGGTCAGGTGGTAAGGATCAGGAGAAAGAGGCCAGCCGGGTGTGGAAGTAGTCCTGTAAACTAAAATGGTAAAAGGGAAAGTACCAGCCCCGCGACGGGCGAATAGGGTGCCCATTCGGTATTGGAGAAAAGAATGGATCGGGCGGAAGGGGAGGTTTGAGTAGCAATATCAACCAGCGATGCTACCCATTATTCCCCTCCGGTAGCGGGTTTAGACGGTCACGCCACAACACCTGCGTATCATTGTCAAGAAGTTCTAATCTATCATAAAAAAAGCTCGACAGCCGCCTCTGGCCAAGCCACCTATGACGCAACAAAGCACCGGCAGCATTCAATGAAGATATGGACCCAGATTGCAGCAACGCTAGAAGTACATTCTGTGCAAACCGTATATCCGGTTCCCCGACTTCGTACGGTACTGAAGCTTTAATCCCCAAATCTTCATTATGCGGATATTTAGGCAAAGTGACACATTTTGTCAACAGGGTCCTTATCCATACGTTTTCTATTTGGTCAATCGCGAGATTGGCAGATGCGCTTCCTTCATTATCCTCCTGAGTAGCCACATCGATAATGACGGCCATAACCGTCGGGCTTTACCACTGTTCCATAAGATTTGCCAGCACGTCGCTATCCAACCTAAAACCCGATGACCTTGCCCAATTCAACAACCAAATCCAGCCATAAGGAGTAAGCGAATTTACATCGGATATCCTTGCCGCCTCTTGTTGAAGGACGCCTACGGCCCCTTCGCTTCTGAGCAATTCCGCGAACCTCTGGGCATACTCTTCGTTTTCCAAGCTCCCATGCCTTGGATTTGTCATGCGTTCGATAAAGTCGCTTGCCAGATAGAAAAGAGGACTCATATAGCTAATTATGGTTCAATAAAGACGTGTACGTACCCCCCGGAATTATAAGCTGTTGCAATATCAATGGGAAGTCCAGGATGGTGCCGGGCACTAGTTACACCCAATGGGCTCAGTGGCTTCCGCCTGTGCATAACCTCGGTGGCGGATTCGATTTGGCGACAAGCCTTTCCCACCGGCAGGCCGCCTTTATCCTGGAGCTGAAAATCCTCATCTATAAGCACTGAAAACCGAGCTTGGCTAAATCGAGTGCTGAAATCGGGATCTATACGTCCAGATGAAGACCAGTCTGTCACGGCCATCCAAACATGGTTCGAAATATCCGTATGTTGTTCTGCTTCCTGGTCTGGATGAAAGAGTACACAATCGATCTCAAAATCTTCGCGAAACTTATTTCGCATCTTATGATTTGCGTGTGTGGAATGCACAGTCAGCAAAAGCACCTGATAAGCCGGCTGCGCCTGCGCCCACCGGATATAAGCCATTTGCGCCGCTGAACTGGTAGCCTCAAAAATGCGCCAGTCCACCGGATCATACTTGCAGACCAATCCGATGCGGCCATACAACGCGCTCGAAAGAGGAAATGCCAACGGAGTTACATATGTCGCTGTCCCCCATGTCAAGGCTGGCGTATTGGAAATTTTGAGGCTTTTCGCTGCCAGATATTCATTAGCCCACTTACTCGAAACAAATTTGATCACGTAGTCTCCATAATAACCTACCAACGTCTTCAGAAGAGATGAATCGTAATCAAAAATGTGACGATTGACTGCATCCTTTATTCCCTCGCCGATCATGATATTTTTATTTCTACAGTTTATGGATATATCCCAATTAACTTTTAGGAGATACTTTACACAATTTGAATTAGTGACTGATGCAATCATCTACCAATGTAACCCCTCATGCTCCTTCGCCAATGCCACCAGCCGCATCACTTGCTCCACCAATCTCTGCACGACAAATTCTTCGGAATCCCGCAGCCACTGCTTCACCGTCTGCAAATTAAATTCCGATCCCCTCAAATAGGCATATCACAGCCACCAATCCGACTCCCGGAACTCATCCCTACATTTGGGGTCAAGGTCACCAATCGATATCGGCTTTATGTCTGATCGTACTCTCTTTATCCCGAAAAGCATTCCTCTTTCATCGGTGAAACCTATCAAATGGTTTTTCCATCCACCAGGGTAGAACTCAATTCTCGGAAAGTTTGGATACCACTCGCTAACCGGGCAGTCACACCCGTAACGACGCAATTCATCCTGCACGCGCCTCCTAATGGCCTTTGCACGTTCCTCTTTTAGACCCTCCAATTGTGACGCTATGAGAAAAGATGCCTCGATGGTTCCGTCATCACGGCCCATTTCCTGAATAATTTCAGTTGACATTTTGCTGTTGTTTGATTGTCCTGTAAGATCGTCCAACAGGTAGATATATTGAGATAACGTACTAGTTACTAGGGAAGGTAATCCCTCCAACGCACCACATGCGACAAGCCACGCCCGAATGCCATCTTTGTACGACAGGCATGCAAAATCCCTCCCAACAACCATATCCCCCGAAGAATAACTCGAAGGCATCCGGCCATCAATGGTCAAATATAGTAGTGCCACTTTGGACTTTATTGAACAATATCGCAACAATTGCCCTTGCTGGTCACCGGCATAGATTTTATTTTCAATGATAATAACGTGCCCGTGCTTATCCCGGACCAAAAGGTCGATACGACCTCCGCCAGAGTAGTCCTCATTTACCTGTCCCAAGCTATATTCCAGGTCCACCGTACAGCGCGAGACATCGAAATTATCCAGCGACCCCAACGCATCCTTCCCCAACACCTTAAGCTGCGCAATAAATTTTACCAAAAAAGCATTCCCCATATTGTGGGACCCGTGCATACTCAACAGCTCACCCAGCAATGCAGAATGGAGCCGAACTTCCTTTGACCCCATTTTCAGAATGTGAAAAATATTGAATTCTTCACCGGATGCTCTTACCGCAGCGGCATATTTCTCCTTTATAGCCATGCATTGATTCATCAGGTCAATCATTCCAATCTTAATTTTGACCAATAAGTTACCACATTTTTCATCTCATTCCCCCCGTTAAATCACCCAATTTGTTCTAAACTTAATGACATAGGTAAATCACCCATTTTTGCGCCAAGTTAACGGCGCGGGTATTTTAACGGTGCTATTACCGTACCTCCAAATATTTTAGTGCAACGTTAAACCTATCGATATCCAAACAACTTCGAATCATTACTTTCAACTAGCGGAAAATGCAATGTACAGGCATCTAAGACCTCTGTGTGCATTTTAATTTGATAGTTAGGCATCCCTACTCTCCAATCCAACGGCACATCGATAAAACCTATCATCTCATCTGTAGATAAACTGGCTGTCTTTCCGTACTCCTTAATTTCCACTACTCTTTTTTCCGAAGTAGTGAATTTAACTTGTGCACCATTGATTAATTGCATCAAAGCATCAATACTAAATACTGACACACCTTCATATTTCCACCCATTAAAAATATGCTCATTAGTCATTACCACAGATTGAATCACGTAGATCTCAGCTAATTCATCCTGAGAAAGATGCTGAGATAAGATACTCTTGTTTACTCTAATATTCGTCTCTGCCTTTTTAACCTGTGCGACTCCTTCGATTAGCCTTTGTTTTATCTTCCACTGGTCATAAGTGTGCACCCCCTCACTATATGATATCTTCAATTGTATCAGAAGCAACCAATCTTTACGTTTTGCAACAATATCTATATCCGTCAACAACTCATTATTTTTTCTTATTTTCACCCCCTCTATTACTTTATCCCATCCATTATCGCGCATTGTTTTAGCAACATATCCTTCCCAGGTTTTTCCAATCTCAGCAGCAATCTTTCCTCCTTTCATCAAGGTAGATCTTATAAATTTGGGCCAGCTGTTTAAGGCGATAAACCTGAGCGCATATATTTTATTCTCATGGTCACGTAAGAAGGGGAGTTTGAAAACTTCCATATGGCCCCGGCTTGGAATCTTCGTTATATAGTCTGATATTTGACTAGTAAGAAAATAATCCTCAAATCGAGTGTTATTCACTAAATTATTAATGATTTCCTCAGGAATTTCCGGACACGTGAGCCAATAGGATCTATTAGAATATTTTTCTAACTCCTCTGCCGCAAATACAAAAACAGTAATTGCTAGGGCTGAAAAATAGTGCGACACTACTAATTTATTTTTCATGTGAAATCCAAACAACAGTTCATCTTCCGCATCTAATTGATCCAAATATTTTGATAAAGCCTCTTTAGCTTGATGCCATTTCAAATGTCCTGCTATAAAAATGCCCATCTGATCTTGATAGTATTCCCAGGCAACTTCTAGTATTTCTAGAGCAAATGGCTCCAACAATTCGGCCAACCATCTTTTCGATTTACGACCTAACATGGCACCCGACAATACTCTACGTAAGCCTAAATCTCTTGCTTTCTGAAAATTAAAATCTGTAATACCAAACCGGAAATTGACAACTTCGCCTACATTCTCAACCCGATCAACAAACCATTCATTGTAGGAAACCTTTTCTAAAGCATATAGATAGGTATTCATGAACGCAGCCACTTGTATGGCCTTTCCCATTTGCTCACGTTCTTGATCACTGTAGCTATTAAATATAATTGGACTGATTTCCTCTAATTGATGTTCGGAATAAAAATTCACTAAACGAGCAACAGCAAACATTACATCTACAATCACACCTCTTAGTTGATTATGTGCCCATTCATGAAACTCTGACTTAGATTCCGGTGTGCTTGTATCTATGGTACCCGTTTCAAGATTTTTGTAGAATATACTGAATAGCTGATCAAGATATTCGTTTATTGAGCCGAACAATTGAAATACAAACTCTTTCAAAGACTTATTTAGGTAAATTTTTAAGATCGTCTTTAACTGAATTTCATACCGCCGAATTGCTAAAATGTATATTTTCAAGAATTCAATATAATTAGCCTCCCGATTTATTAAATCGGGATCGCTCAGCAACCGTTTTGCGCAAGATAAATAGGCTTGATATACCTGTTCGGGATATTCTGGAATCAACAGAAGTTTATGGGCTTTTACTACGTCCAGATCCTTTGCCACCTCCACTTCACTGAAGAAGCTTATAGTAGAAGATAACTCACCATTACGTAAATCCCCTTTTAAACGCGAAAGTAAGGTAGTCGATAAACGTGTGATACCCATACATAAGATTTAGGTGAAAATACAAAATGTTTTTTCTACCCCACTCGGCCATTTCATCAATACCGGGGAAAGACTTTCACCCTGTTTGCTAAGCGAATATTCCACTTTCGGCAGAATTTCATTGTATTGCTTTCATACGATCAAACCATCATTTTCCAGTTCCTTCAATTGCTAAGTTAGTACCACCGAAGCCGACGGTGACCTTTACCATACCGGTTGGTGGCTGATCATCCATCCGTATTTTTTATGGAACTATCCCTTGGCGAGAAAGATCAAGGAATACGGCTTTTTTTCATATGCTGTCAACGAAGCCCTGCACTTGTCTGACAAAGAAGAAGAAATGATTACCAGAATTCTTCAAAATATTGAAACCGAATACCTCCAGCCGATCGACGTATTCAGCCAGCAAGTTATTTTGTCGCAGATAGAGACGTTGTTGATCTACGCCGATCGTTTCTATCATCGGCAGTTCATCACCCGGAAACATATGAGTCACGATTTGCTCCAATGGCTTGAACAACTGCTATTCGACTATATAAATAGTGACCGGCTTACGAAGCTGGGTCCGCCAACCGTTCAATTTGTATCTGGGATGCCCCAAATTTCGCCTAACTACTTGAGCGACCTGCTTCGGTCTCACACCGGCCAAAGTATCCAGCAACACATCCAGGAAAAAATCGGCGAAAAAGCAAAAGAGCAGCTTAGTACTACCAATCTAACCGTCAACGAAATTGCATACAACCCGGGGTTCTCCTATCCCCAGTCTTTTAGTAAGTTGTTTAAAAGTAAAACTCAACTCTCCCCGCAGGCCTTCCGGGCAGAATTTCGGAAAGGTCCCACAATCTGATTTTGCCCGCGATAGGCAATGGGGGTAATACAGGTCCTGGCCTTGAACAAACGGATGAAATACGAAGGATGTTCGAATCCCGGATGATACGCAATGTCCCTTACCGGCCGGGATGTTGCCAGCAAAAGTTTTTCGTCAACGGGAAAATTCAATTTTGATGAAAGGCGCCATTCCTGTTCCCCTTATCTTTAATAGATGAAGCAGCCAAAAGAAAAAGCTTATACTATCCCCATGCACAAGCTGATAGACCGGACGCAAGCCGGGATAGAAGTTCGCTACATCAATCGGCGAAAGGCAGGATCGGGTGATCGGCTGATTACGCCGCATAGGGACGATCATTTCCTGTTTGTCTTCCAGGAAAGCGGCAAAAGCAAACTTTTTATCGATTTCGAAGCCATTACGCTGCACGGCTGCGCATTGATCTGCATCCTTCCGGGTCAGGTTCACTATAATATCTCCATGGAAAAAGTTTGGGGGTGGCTTGTTTCCTTATCGCCGCACCTGGTAAGCCCCGGCTCTCAAACTATATTCGAAGAACAGATCCAGGCGAATTTGCCAATCCTCCTGTCTTCCCGGGTGGCTGCAGGAATAAAGGCCTGTTTGCGCTTGCTTTACGAACAACTGTCCTATTCTCCTTCCGGTGTAAACAACAGCGTTGTGCCGCCCCTGGCCGGAGCCTTTGCAGAGATGACAGCAGTTCAATATGCGGACATACAGAGCCGGAATTATATTCAACGGCCACAGGCTGCCAGGATTACGAGTCGCTTCAAAGCGTTGCTGATCCAACAGTTCAGGACGCTCAAAGCGCCGGCTCAATATGCCAAAGCGCTGAATTATTCCTTATCGCATCTGAATGAATCGGTAAAAAGCACAACCGGTCAACCGGTGAGTCACTGGATACAGCATCAGGTCCTGCTCGAGGCGCGGCGACTGCTTTATTACAGCGAGCTCAATGTGTCGGAGATAGCAGAGACGCTAGGCTATGAAGACCAGGCTTATTTTACGAGATTGTTCACCAAAAAAGCAGGCGTTCCGCCGCTGGCGTTTCGAAAGAAATTCCGCGGATAGTCCAAAAACATCCATCGATCTGTCATAGGCCTGGTGCCGTTTGTGTCGTTGCTTTGTATAACAAACAATGCAAAATGAAAAATTACAAACAATTAGTGCGGGACGCCTTTTCCTCTATTTTTGAAAACCCGGTATATGATCCACAGGCGATCGATCACTATTTCAGCACTACTTATGTACAGCATGTGGATGGAAAGACCCTTGACTTCCATGCCTTCCGACAGCATATCAAAACCCTGAAAGATCACATGAGCTCCATTGTCGTCGATTTTCAGACACTGGCGCAAGAAAACGACGTTGTCTTTTCGAATCATATCGTCGATGGAACAACGAAGGAAGGACGCAAGGGCCAGGTTCGGGTGATCGCCGAATTCCGGTTCTCCGATGATAAGATTGTCTTTTGCAGTGAGCTTACTCATATGATAGAGGGCGATGAAAAGGACAGGGATCTCGGATCCAGGCTCTAGCAGTCCGCAAAAAAGGGACAGCCCAAATGGATCTGCCCCTTTTTATTTTATTCAAAACACTAAAGTATACTCCGTACCAAACCTCCCTCGGCGCGTATCGAAGCGCCATTGGTCGCTCAAGCAAGAGGACTGACAAAATAAGTAATCGTATTAGCTACTTCCTCAACGCTTGCAAAGCGGCTGATGAGCGAAGTCGGAAGCATATTCTGAAAAAAATTCCTTTTCTACCTGCTCAGTATCCGTATTCCCGTGTCGAGCAAGATCTTCGATAAAACCACCCACGCCCTTGCTTTTTGTCGGACCAGGAAGTATAGTATTGACAGTCACCTCCGTCCCTTTCGTCAACTCCGCCAGCCCTCTGGCTACAGCAATTTGAGCGATCTTAGTCATGCCATAATGAATCTTCTCCGTAGGGATGAACACCGCAGATTCACTGGATACAAAAATGATCCGACCCCAATTTTTGGCTCTCCCAAATCGATCAGGCGTCGAGCCAAACAGGATTCTTACCAATAGATTCCCCGCGGCAAAACCCGTTAGGGCAAAAGAAAAACCATTCAATGCTCATTCCTGAAAAATGCCCTTGCCGCCAATGATACCACGATCGCCATCACGCCAAATATCCGCAGCGTCCCGATAAATCCTATCGAGACCAACAGACTGAACAACAAGCTGCCCAAACCATACCCCGCAAAAAGAAAAAAGGCGAAAAGACCAGTCGTCGAACCACCTGCATTATTCTTATTAAACGAAGTCACAATCGTAGCCAAAGAAGGATGCGTCAGATCGAAACTCAACGACAATACGGTGACAAGCACACACGCAACAAACAGGGATGGCACAAGACTTAAAAACAGAACCGCCGCCCCGCCAAGCAGAATCCCCAATGGAATAACCTTCTTTCGCCCAATCCGATCCGCCATACGCCCCAATCTTGACCCCAGCGCAAGCCCCGGTATACCATACCCGATAAGCGCCAACCCGATCCCACGCTCATTCAAGCGGTAAAAGGTATTAAAATAGACGCCAAGCCACGCAAAAACGCCGCTGTGAAACAACCCGTTTTCAAAAACAAAAAAATAAGTCCCCTTCGCTCTTGGCGTCGACAATATCTCCCGGAAAACGGTAAAAATAGGCTTCCCCGACTGCGCCGCCGCCACATCCCCGAAAAGACGCCGCCGCAAAGCCACATTCAACAACAATACAACACCCCCGGCAAAAGCAACCACTATAAACAAAGCCCTCCACCCCATCATCTCCGCCAACAACGCCCCGGTACTCGAACCAAAAGCCGTCCCGCCAGCCATACACCCAAAAAAGATCCCCAGCGCATACCCCCGCTCCTTATAAGGAAAACGATCACTGATCCAACTGATCGTCGTCGGAGCAATCCCCGCCGAACTGATCCCCGCCAGCAGCCTTAGCAGGATCATCTGTTGAGTAGTAGACACAAACGCCGTACAGGCGGTAAAGATGATAAAAAGGATCAAAGAAGATACAATCACCCGGTATCGGCCATACCGGTCACTCAACGGCGCATATACCAGCGTAAACAAACCATACCCCAATAAATAAACGGGCTCGATAAAACTGATCTCCCGGACAGAACAACCAAAAAACCTCGATAACTCCGGCAATAACGGGGCAACCATAAGCCCCTGAAAAAAAACGATAAAGGTCGCAAGCGAAACAACTACAACCTCCCCCTTCGTCGCCCTTACCCCACCTCCGCTATTGACAAGCGCTGCTTTCATAAAGAATAATTTTGAGATGCTGCACACTGCGATCTGGCCAAAGAAACGATCGCCCTTTTATCATAACCATATAATGCTGAAGCTCCTGCTGCGCCCCCTGAACAGCAAATCTATCCGGCAGGCCTAGCCGCTTCCACCGGCAGAGGCACCCCTGCTCTACCATAAATTCCATTACGCCGCTGCCTACCCCTCCAGTGACACAACCATCTCCAATCGTGATCCAGGAGAAACAAAGCCTCGCTTTTCCAACCCTTTCGGGTAACGTATATCAGCGTAGAAACAGGAAGCTCCCGAAGCTCGCCGGGCGAATTAATATCGTAATTCATTCCCCGAAGGTAAATTGTCTAAATTTGCAGTACAGGTACAGAATATTAAAAAGTTGCCAGTACAGACATGAAGACGTATAAATTCGAGCTGTTCACCGCCGCTATAGAAAAAAATATACGAGAAGGGGTTTTCAAACCCGGCCACAAACTCCCCTCCGTCCGTGAACTGAAAGCTCAATACCAGACAAGCATCAGCACGATCCAAAGCGGATACGACTATCTCGTCATCCGTGGGCTCGTAGAAAGCATACCAAAATCAGGCTACTATGTCAGTAACAGACCAGAAGTAACACAGACAAAACCCAAACATCGCCCCGTAGTACGGGACGCCATTTTCAAACATCACCTGGAATGGATCACCTCCCTGCAAACAGGGAACAAATACGCAGAATTCAACGTTGCCGCTCCAGGCAATCTCCTGGTACCCCAAAAACTGCTGCTTCGTACCATGCAGCAAGTGATCCGGGAACAAGGCGCCGGTTTGCTGCAATACTACCCTTCCAATGGCTTACCAGAACTAAAAACAAACATCGTAAAAAGAGCAGCCGCCCATCAAACCAGTATAAACCCCGATGAGCTGCTGATCACCGACGGCGCGCTCCAGGCTCTATACATAGCCCTTTCGGCAATTTGCAATACAGGCGACGTTATAGCAGTCGAAAGCCCCTGCGTATTCTCCATACTGGAAGTCATAAGAGTACTCCACCTCAGGGTTATCGAGATCCCCGTCGACCCGCTTACGGGATTCGATATAGAGATCTTTAAAAAAGCGTGCCGCAACAACCCCGTAAAAGCCGCCATCGTAACCCCCAACTTCCATAACCCGACAGGTCGCTTACTAACCGACGAACAAAAGATCGCCCTGCTGTCCATCGCACAACAACACAATGTCGCACTGATCGAAAACGATATCTACGGCGACCTGAACTTCTCCGGCCCGAGGCCTTCCACCATAAAAAGATTCGATGACAGCGGCCTCGTACTCTCCTACTCTTCCTACGCAAAAACACTGGCCCCCGGAATAAGACTCGGCTGGCTGGCCGCCGGAAAATTTATGCAAAGAGCGGAACAGATAAAATTTGCTCTTGGCAGCACCGTCTCCCCCCTATACCAGGAAACCATCAACCGCCTGCTAAAAGCCTCCAGCTACGACCGGCATCTCCGGGCTTTCAGAATGCAACTGGCAAAAAATGCATTCCTCGCCATCAACCTGCTGTCAGAATACTTCCCCCAAAAAACCACCATCCTTGCTCCCTCAGGCGGATACAATATCTGGGTACAAATGCCCTACCAAACGGACATGGACCATTTCTACAAACAATGCGAAAAAATAGGAGTAAGATTCACCCCCGGTTATACCTTCTCCTTCTCAGGCATGTTCGACAAATATTTCCGACTCGTGTTTGCAGATAAATTTTCGCCAAAAAGGATCGAAGCAATAAAGCTCGCCGGCCAGCGTGCCCGCTGAGATCTGTACTGCCCCGAATGAAATGAACTGTACACCCGGCCTATTCCGGAAGCAACATAATTTTGCCGGTATACACAAACGCCAGGCAATGAACATTATCACAAAATTCACCGTCAACACGGAAAAAGGAATGGCCATTCTTCTGAAATTGACAAAAGAACTGGCCGCGGAAAAATACTCTTCCCTTCTCGACAAAAAGATATTCAACAATTACATCGATAAAAACTTCAACGAAAAAACCCTCATCGACGAGGTCAACAGTTTGAATAACCAATGGCTCGTCGTCTATACCGACGATATCCCCGCAGGATACGCACGGATCACCTCCAAAGGGAAAAGACCCCAGCCTCTCGTCGGCAAAAAAGCCATCCGCATCGCCGACTTCGGCGTCCTGAACCCCGATCCTGCAGTAAAGGAATCCTTGTTCCAAAAATGCCTCACCGTCTGTAGATCCTACGAAAACGTCTGGATCAACGAATACGTTAACAATCCCCTCATCAGCTTTTTCGAAAGCAAAGGATTCGTCAGACACCAGGGGACGCAGCAACTCGACGAATTGCCGCTGCCATCCGCATACTTCATATCATAAAAAAACGCGGCCTTTTCTCTTGAAAAGGCCGCGCATCAAATCGCCCCTTAAAAACTTTATTTTTCACTAAGCATTTCAGGATAAACCTTCCCATCCATCGGACCAAAAGCGACCCCGGTCAACCGAACGATCAACGGACATATATCCACGATATTCATCTCCTCCAGCACAACGCCTTTCTTCAGCCCCGGACCCACCGCCACAAAACCCGTCCGTATCTCTTTGTGATCGGGATAAAAACCATGATTCCCTTTCACTACCGGCAATACATCCATCAATCCGCCCTCCTGCTTACTCCCAAAAGACGTCCCCTTCAAACCCGTCAAGGCCAAAACCGCACCCGGAAAAGCGCCCCTCTTCTCCAACTCTTCCTTCTCTATGATCTTAAAGTATTGCTTTACGGAATCCGGCAGACCCCGAAGCAACCCACGCACTATTTCCTCCGCCCTCTTATCCGCCGGATCCTTCAACACCAGGAAAGTACATCCCCCCTGTTGATAAAACTGCGCCCGCCACTGATCCTTCTTCACATCGACCATCAAACCACTCTTTTTCAACAACACATTCGGCTGGAACGTCCGATACACATCCTCGAAGCCATGATCCCCCGTCACAATAATAACGGTGCTGTCCCGGATACCCACCCGCTGAATAGCCTCCAGCACGGTCTTAAGCCCCCTGTCAATGCCGGCAACCGCCGCCCTGACCATATACCCATCACGACCATATTGATGCTGATAATGATCCGCAGCAGCAAAATGGATCGCCGTCAACCCCGGCTTATGCACCCTGATCAGATAAGCGCCCATCCTACCGATATTCTCATCCATCCCCATCTCATCATCAAACATATTCCAATCCGCAATCCCCAATTGCCCCACGGCACTATCCTGTAAAACATTCCACAAACCCGGCGGATTGACAGTCGAAGCGGTAATACCCCGCCTGTCCTTGGAACCTGGCTGCGCAATATCCGGCACATTATAATCGATTGGCGCATGCACCGTCACCGGCCAGATAATATCCGCCGTCGTGCGCCCCGCCTTCCGCATAGCATCAAACAAGGTCGGAACCTTTATCGAATCGTAGTAAACATAGGACTGACCACTCTCGCCATTCGGCCGGAAAGGGGAATTGAAGTATATCCCATGCTTTGCCGGCGTAACACCGGTAATAATACTGGTATGATCGGGATAAGTAACGGAAGGAAATACTGGATTCACCCCCTTCGCCGCAACCCCTTCCTCCATCAGATGCCGCAGATTCACCATCCCCCAGGATGGGTCCAGATAAAACTCAGGCCTCAGCCCATCGATCGTAATCAATACAACATACTTCGCAGGCTGAACCTGCGCCCGCAACAACACAGGCAAAAAGATAAAAGCAAAAATAAACACGCACTTGTTCTTCATCGTTTTATAATTAGAAGGGAAAGTACCGAAGGGTGCCCCCTTCGGTCGCAACGCATAAATGGATTGAAAAAGAGGATTTATTTTTTGTTGAAACCCCTTTTTCAATCACGGATTTTGTGTTAACAAAGGATTCAAATCGATATTATCCTGCGGGATAGGAAACAAAAGATTATGCTCCGTTACCACATGCGAATCAGAAGGCACATAGCTAAGCTGCTGCCGCAGCATTACCCCAAAAGCATTGATCATATCAAGCGCATTCCCGGCACGCAGCAAATCCTCCCAGCGATGATCCTCAAACGCCAACTCCACCCGCCGCTCATGCCAGATAGCAGTTCTAAGAGCCGCCTGATCAGTAGTCGTCAACGCCGCAAGCCCAGCCCTGGCGCGAACGGTATTGACAGGTACAAGCGCTTCCGCAGTCCTGCCCTGTTCATTCAAAACTTCCGCCAGTAACAGCAATGCCTCGGAATAACGATAGATAGGAAAGTCATCGCTCGAGCCCGTAGTAGCCGGCAGCGGCGAATGCAGATACTTCTTGATATAAGGCACTCCCGTCTTTCCGGCCGCAGGGGTATAATTCACAATACTCTTGACTGCGGAATAAGTAAAGTAATCACTCCCGTCATAAGTCCCTTCTATAACCCCGATAGAAGCATCCAGCCTCGTATCCCTCGCTTCATACGACCCGATCAGATCATTCGATGGGGTATTCCATCCTCCCGAACCGGTGTTATCGATAGAGATACCCGTCAACAACGAGGTATTCTTACTCCGCGGAATAAAAGCCAGCGTCGTGGTATTCGGCGTAGTACCTGTCCCATTTCCTCCCAGATACTGAATCTCAAAAAGCGACTCATGCCCGTTCTTGTTCGACGGCAAAAAGGCGTCCGCATAATTCGCATAAAGACTATACCCCATCGTCGATAACGTGGTTAGCAACGCTTCTGCATCACTCCACCGCTGCCTGACAGCATAAACATCCGCCAATAACATCGTAGCCGCACCCTTTGTCGCAATCCCCGTCTGCGGGAACTTAGCCGGAACAGCCAGCTCGTTGACCGCATCCTGCGCATCCGCGATGATCTGCTGATAAACGCTGTCGACACCAGTCCTTGGAATAAAGGCATCATCCGCCGTCTCGATGACCTTCAGGAACATCGGCACAGCCCCATACAACTGCACCAGCTTGAAATAATTCAACGCCCTCAGAAACTTGGCCTGCCCGTCGATACTCTTGCGAACGGAATCGGAAATACTCGCAGTCTTCAAACTCTCTATAATAATATTAGCCCGGCTGATGCCCTCATAACTATGCTGCCAGGTGGCATTCACATACGCATTCGTAGACGTATTGTCGAAGTCGGAAATATTCCTCCGCTGCATATACGCCGTTCCCTGATCGGGATAAGGTTGGTAGATCGTATTATCGGAATGCATCTCAGAGGTAAAAAAATCGTTGACCAGCACATCGCGCAACGGCGTATAAGCCGCCACAATAGCCGACTGGAACTGCGACTCGGTCTTGTAAAAGTTATTGACCGTATAAGAATCCACAGGGGTCAGCTGTATAAAACTCTTCTTACAACCGGCAGCGCCAATCAATAAGACAAGAAAAAAACCAATCTTTTTCATTATTCTGGATTGAAAAATTATTTGAATGCTACATTTAAACCCAGCGAAAAGGTTCTGGGAATGGGGTAAGCGTTTTCGTCGATACCTACACCCGAAGTCTGGTCATAACCGCCTACATTCACTTCTGGATTCATACCGCTATACTTCGTCAACACAAATGCCTGCTGCACCGAAGCATATACCCGGCAGCTATTCAGCCAGACAACGCTTTTCAGCGGCAGGGTATAACCCAGCGTTATGTTCTTAAGAGCCAGATAAGAGCCGCTCTCGATCCACTGGGAATTTACCTCCCGCCCAAGCGCCGTCGTACCGGTCTTAGTCCTCGGATAGACGCCAGAGCCAGGATTCGCCTCGGACCTCCAGTGATCAAGCGCCGCAGCCAGCGGCACCCGGCTTCCATCCATATTCGTCTGATAAGCCCACTTCGCCGCATTCAGGATCTTACCGCCCACAGAATAGGTCATATCGATATTCAGATCGAAATGGCCATAGGCAAACCTGTTCACCAATCCCCCCGTAAACCTCGGCGTAGGATCGCCAATAAACGTCCGGTCGTTGACATCATCGATCGTGCCATCCTTATTGATATCCTTAACCTTTATCGTACCTATGTCGGAAAGCCCGTTCGGGTTCGCCGCCGTACTCTGATACTTGGCGGATTTCGCCAGGTCATCGGCATTCTTATACAATCCTTCAAATACAAATCCGTAAAACTCACCCAGGTGATGCCCCACCTGCTGACGATAGTAGTCGGAAGAAACGGTTGTATTCCGGCGGATATAGCCCGGAGAAACGAGGTTCGTAATAATATTCCTGTCCATAGATAAGATCAGGCTGGTATTCCATTTCAACTTGCCCTGCAGATTCGTTGAATTCACGGTAAACTCATGACCCCACATTTTAAGAGCGCCTACATTGGATATGATCTGGGTAAAACCAGTAGAAGTAGGAAGCGCCCGCTCCTGGATCAGCCCATCGGTGATCTTATGATAGTAGTCGTAAGTAAAATTGATCCGGTTGTTGAACAGATATACGTCAACCCCGATGTCCAATTGTTTGTTCCGCTCCCAGGCCAGATCGGCATTACCGACATTATTGATCGTCTGGCCCTGCGTAACGGTATTATTGAAATCATAATAATAAGTGCCGATAGTAGCCTGCGGATCATAATTGCCAAAGAAGTTATTCCCCGTCAAACCATAACTCGCCCTCACCTTCAAAAAATTGATCGGACGGATATCCTTCATAAACTTTTCACTGCTGATCACCCAGCCCGCCGATACTGACGGGAAATCCCCCCATTGTTTATCCGCACCAAATCGAGATGAGCCGTCCCTCCGCATCGCCGCTGACAACAGATACTTCTTTTTATAATCGTAGTTCACCCGGCCAATCGTCGACAACAGGGAATAAGCCGCGCCGTTGCTTCCACCAGTAAGGCTGGTAGCCGCATCCAGGTAGGGGATATCATCACTCGTAAAACCCAAACCAGTGATACTATTGCTATAGGTGCTGAACTTCTGCGCCGAATACCCCACCAATGCCTCGATATTATGGTCCCGCGCAATCGTTTTATTATAGACCAGGTTAGCCTCCACCGTCCAGGAACCATTGTCCACCGCCGAACTCGTCCCGGTCGTTTGCCCCTGCGTCGAAGTGACCTGCCCCGATTGGAAATACTTTCTCGTCTCACCGCCCTTATCCACCCCAACACTCGTCTTGATGAAAAGCCCATTGATGATCTCGAAGTTCAGATACGCATTACCCAGGATCCGCGTCGTATAGTAATTATCATTGGTCAGATTGTAAGTCGCCAGCGGATTGATATAACTCACCATTCCCGGTGAAGAAACGCTCCGGATATAAGAGCCATCGGGGTTACGCGCAGCGATCAAAGGACTGGCCTCAAAGAAACGTTCAAAATATCCGCCCACGCCATCGGTCGAAAGCCGGTTATTATGATCCACCCGGTAGCTGGGCGCGAGATTGATGCCCATCTTCAGCCGGTTATTGATCACGGAGATCTCGTGGTTGAACCGTGCCGTGAACAACTTTGTCCCATTATTGATAATAACACCCTGCTGCTCCTGGTATCCTGCCAGAAACAAAGACGAAGAATGCTCATGCGCCGACTGCATCACAATATCGATATTGCTCATAGGAGCCGTCCTCGTCAATAATTTATACCAGTTGGTTCCCGCCCCATATTGATCGGGATTGTCATACGCAGCATGATAATCCGCCGTTACGCTATAACCCGGCTCATACTGCAAACCATCCTCCTCACGCTCTTTCATAAAGGTCGCAAACTGCTTAGCGTTCATCATCTTTGGCACCCGCTCCCCCGGAATCTTCTGCACAGCATAATAGGAAGAGACTTCCAGGCTGGAATTCCCCGCCACCGCATGCCTCGTGGTGATCAACACTACCCCGTTTGCCGCCCTTGAGCCATACAAGGCGGTAGAAGAAGCGTCCTTCAAAAAACTAAAGCTCTCGATCTCCGCAGGATTGATGTTATTGATGCTGCCGGTCACAGGAACCCCATCGACGACGACCAAAGGCTGATTGCTGGAATAAAAGGAAGCCGCTCCACGAACGATAAAGCCTATCCCCCTCCCAGGCTGCCCGCTATACTCGTTTATTTGCACACCAGCGACTTTTCCCTGAAGCTGCTGCGCAAACTGCGTGACAGGCATATCCTGCAACTGCGCGGCATTCACCTGCGAGATCGCTCCCGTCACCAGCGACCTCCGCTGCCGGCCATACGATACAACCACCTGCTCCAGCAGGTTGGAAACCGGGGACAATCGAACAAACAGACTATTGTTATCCGCCGCCGTCACCGGAAATGACCGCTTGATATAATCCTTATAGCCATGACTCCTTACTACGACGTCATACCGGCTCCCGGCCCTAAGATTCAGAAAGGAAAAATTCCCGTTCTTGTCCGCAAGCGTATGAACAGTGTCCGTTGTGCCGCTTTGGTTTACAGCGATCATAGAACCAGCAACCGGATCTCCGCTTTCATCCAGGATGAGCCCTGTTATCCTGGCAGATTGCTGGGCCGCAACATTTATCGTCAGCGCAGTCAGACCACCGAATACAGCCCACCTCAACCATTTTGTGCTTTTTTTCATTGTTTGCTCTCTTTTTTGTGCAATAGGCGCCCTCCCGCTCAAGGAGCGGTGCTTACCTTAATAATAATGTTTTGGATTATTGTTGTTTACTTACTACTATACGACCATTCTCTTTTACAAAGGATAACTGGTTTACATTACAGATAACCTTCAGCGTCAGATCCAATCCATCGCCGGATTTAAAATTACCGGTAAACGACAAGCCTTGTACTTCAGCTTTGTCATACCGGATAGGCACGTGATAATATTCGCCCAGCCGCTGGAATACATTGATCAGACTGGTTCTTTCAAATGATAAGGCGAGATTCACCTCTCCATCAGTGTTGCTTTCAACTGACTTCAGGCTAAAATGTCTTTTAGTTGTATTGATCTTCAACTCCTGTCCCGGAACAAGGTAAACTTTCTGCAAAGCCACCAGGGCATTAGCCGCAGAATTTACCACTACCTTACCGTTGATCAGCCGGATCAACACCTCCGGTTTGGTTGCATCCACGACAAATCTCGTTGCCAGCGCCGTGGTCGCAAAACCATGCGTCGTTACGGTAAAAGGCCTCAGCGAATCCTTCGCTACCTCAAAAAGCGCCTTCCCCTCCAATTGTATATGACGCGCACTCGTTTCAAAGCCCTGCTGATAGCGGATACTGCTTCCAGGCGCCAACAACACAACCGAATGATCCGACAAGCGCAAACTGTCTTCCACAGCGCTTACATTTTTTCGCACGATCATTTGCGGGGCCGACACATTTGACACCATTGACTCGTCCCCATCATCCTTCCGATCCATTCTCGATAACCAAACTGCAACCACCAGCAACACACAAGCCGCAGCCATCCATGGAAGCCAGCCATTCCGCCAGGAAAGCCCGATCACTCTTGCCCCCTCAGCGCGGCCATCCATCCCGCGCCCACCAGGCCCAGCACCCCCATCGCCATCAGGCCGCCCACCGATTCGGCCGCCCCTTTCGGTAACACGCGGCTCTGTCCCGCCAGCTCTCACTCCGCCATTCGCGCCTCGTCCACCCCTTCCAATAACTTGCCGCTCCCTTTCACCAGCTTCCCAATCACTGCCGATGCCCCATCCAGACTTCGCAACACGCCCGCCAAGCTGCTGCTCCTGCAGCTTCTTCCACACCCGCCCCTTCTGCTCGCCGCTCAGCTCACTCGCCTTCTCGCCGCTAAGCACCTCGCCATAATGCTTCAGCATAAACTCCCACCACTCCATGCCAGACGCTTCCAGCTGCGCAAGGATCTCGCGGCGCTGCTCGGCAGAAATTCGCTCTTCCCAAAACTGTCGTATTTGATGCTCCAGATTACCCATTCACCAATGAATACTCCGGCACAGAAAAAAGGGGAATATGATTCCAGGTTAAGGAATTGTTACCAACAATAAAAGAGATAACCCAACCGCATGAGGAAAATGACCACCGACATACTGCCGGATAAAAGCTCGGGATTGTTTCAGATAAAATTTCACCGATGACACGGACAGGTTGAGCTCCTGCGCGATCTCGTCAAAGGTCTTATTCTCAAAATGATAAAGCCGAAAAACTCTTTGCTTATGAAGAGGAAGATGGCCGACGGCGGTATTCAGCAGCTCCAGCTGGGCAGAATAAAATTGTTCATCCATCTCCGGCTCCTCCGGAATATCCGCAATAGCAGACCCGATAGCAGGAACAATATTCTCCCGCAACCGCTTTTTCAAAAAAGAAAGGGACTTATGATAACTCACAACAAACAACCAGTTACCCACAGATTGAGCAAGATCAATTTTTTCTCTACTCGTCCACAACACAGCAAAAACATCCTGTAAGATATCCTCCGCAAGATCCTGCTGCCGTACCATCTTAAAAATATTGGCGTACACCGCAGCGCTGTATTGATTATAGAGTTGTTCAAAAGCGCTATGACTCCCGGCTTTGAACTCCCTAACGACTTGTTGTTCGTCCATGGTCATGGGGTAAAAATAGAATATACCCGCCACTCGCTAATGTTAGGAAATCATTAACAACGCCTCGATTCTACTTCCCCTTCTCCCACCATCTAGCAAACTTCTTATTCTCCGCAGCATACTTCTCGGGATCAAGCCGCTCAAAACTCAACACAAACACCACTCATTTCGCGCCCGGCTCTCTTCCCCATCCAACCTCTCCCACATCGCCCGATAAGCATCCATACTCTCTATCCCTTCTTTCACAAGCTCAGCCGATGAAATATCCTGAATCCGCTTCACCTCGATTTTCTTGATCTTCAAAAATGCCCAACAGGCAGCCTTTGGCATAAAAGCAGCCCCGCCCCGAGGTGAAAACCCCTTATCCTTCGTAAAAAGATAAGCTCTCCATTCCTTTTACCCCTTATCTTCGTTCTACCCAAAAATGCGCTTATGAAAGAACGACAGGGTCGCTCCTATTGGTTAGACTATCTTCGCGGTTTCATAACGATCCTCGTCGTCGCTCACCATTCCTCCCTCGCGTACACCACATTCGCTTCTTTCAATCCGCAAGCCTACAACGCCTCTACGCATCCCATCGTCGACGCAGTCCGCTCAAAAGGCCTCGATATCTTCGAAGACTTTAACGACGTCTTCTTCATGTCGCTGATGTTCCTGATAAGCGGCATCTTCGTCGCCCCATCCCTGGCGCGCAAAGGCAGACGCCAATTTATCCGCGACAGATTTCGCAGATTGTTCATTCCCTTTCTGATCGCGGTGACGTTTATCATGCCCATCGGCTATCTGGCCTCCTGGCGACTGGCGCATGGCAACTATGATCTACACGACTTTATTGTCGACTATATAAAGATCGAACACTGGCCAGCCGGGCCGCCCTGGTTCATCGGCATTTTATTTATCTTCAATTGCCTGGTTATGCCCGTTTGGCTTCCCCGATTGAACCGATTGAACCAACGCATCAATAAACTCTCCGAAAAACCCTGGCAATTCTTTGGCCTGGCCTATCTGACCACGCTGGTCCTCTTCCTGCCCTTCGTATTGATCTTTGGCGGATCAGCATGGTTTGGCATCGGCCCGATAGCCTTTCAGCTCAGCCGCATCGTCCTTTATTTTGGCTATTTTTATATCGGCATGGCTATCGGCGCATCCGGGCCCGGCAGCAGCACACCACAAACAACCACAGCGCAAACACCCACTGGCGCCGCCCAAGCAAACCCCATGCAAACACCCGCTGACGCCACTCAAGCGAGCCCCATGCAAACACTCACTGGCGTCACTCAAGCAAACCTCATGCAAACACCCACTGGCGCCGCCCAAGCGAGCCCCATGCAAACACCCACTGGCGCCGCCCAAGCAAACCCCATGCAAACACCCGCTGACACCACTCAAGCGAGCCCCATGCAAACACCCGCTGACACCACTCAAGCGAGCCCCATGCAAATACTCACTGGCGCCCACCAATCGGGTCCCCTCCCCAACACGCTGCTATCCGAAACCTCCGCCGTCATGCGGCTTTGGCCCGTCTGGGTCATCGGCTGCATTGTCGCCTACACCGCTCTTAAACTCGCCGGGGGACCCATACAAAACCTCGAAGACCATGGCCTGATCAACGAGACCCAGGCCCGCCTCCTCTATCGCCCCATCTGGTCCCTATCCTGTGCAGCCAGCTGTATTGCGTTTATCACACTGTTCCGCCGCCTTTTCCATCGATCGTTTAAATTCTGGGAATCCCTCTCCGCCAATGCCTATGGCATCTATCTCGTTCACTATGTCTTTGTGCTTTGGATTCAATATCTTCTCATCCCCGTTTCCCTTTCTGCCGTTCCCAAATTCTTCGCCGCCTTCCTCGGCTCTCTTGCGCTTAGCTGGCTTTTCACCGCCCTCGTCCGCAAGATCGCGGTCGTCAGTAAATATCTATGACTCTCCAAACAATTAGTTTTTAATAAATTACCTTACACTTTGGAATATTTATTCCAATCCCTCATTTTTTCAAAAACACATATACTCTTCAATCCTTCAGCAGTAACCTTCTATTGAAGTGTAAACCCTTGTTGTAAACGTATATCATCCGAAGCCGACCCTATCATCAGGGTAAATTCCCCCGGCTGCGTAATCCATTCCAATGCCTCATTATAAAAAGCCAGCTTCTCCCGCGTGATGACAAAGGAAATAGTCTTACTTTCCCCCGCCTTCAAAAATACTTTCCTAAAGTCCTTCAACTCCTTCACCGGCCTCAGCGGCTGCGCCACCAGATCGCGCAAATACAACTGCACCACCTCTTCTCCATCGTACTTGCCAGTGTTCGCCAACACAAACGAAACAGTAATACTATCCGATGCCTTCATCGAAGTCTTACTCAGCTTAAGATCACTATACCCAAAGGTCGTATAACTCAACCCATGGCCAAAGGCAAAGCGCGGACTCTTCGCCATATCGATATACCCCGAACGATAGATCTTATCATTGTCATCCTTCGCCGGACGTCCCGTATTCAAATAGTTATAGTAAACCGGGATCTGCCCTTCCTCACGGGGGAAGCTGATCGGCAAATGCCCCGAAGGGTTATAATCGCCAAACAACACATCCGCCATCGCATTCCCAGCCTCACTGCCCAGCCACCAGGTAAACAGGATGGAAGGAACATGATCTGCCGTCCAGTTAAAGATCAACGGTCTTCCGCCCATCACCATAACTACGACCGGTTTTCCCGTAGCGACAACAGCCTTCACCAACTCTTCCTGTACTCCCGGGATATGGATATTGGCCCGGCTCTTGGCCTCACCGCTCATATCATACCGCTCGCCGATCGCCATAACCGCGACATCCGCTTTCGAAGCGACAGCTACAGCCTCCGCAAAACCGGAGCGGCTGGTATCGTCGATGCCAGCTCCCTTCGCATACAACAACTGAGTGCTCTTACCCACTTTCGCCGCTATCCCTTCATAAGGAGAAACCAGGTGATCCTGCGCCCACTCGACCGACCAGAAACCCATCATATCTTTCTCCGACTTCATCAGCGGCCCGATCAATGCCAGCTTCTTAATATCCTTATTCAACGGCAACAGAGAACCTTGATTCTTCAACAACACGATACTCTTCTCGCCCATTACCCGCTCCGCCTGGTGGAAGGAAGAAGAATTCAGCACTTGCTGCTCCCGCTGTTCGTTGCTGAACCGGAAGGGATCATCAAAAAGCGCCAGCTCGAATTTTTTCGTCAGTACCCGACGTACTGCCTCCTCGACAAGGATATCCGATACTTCACCACTACGGACCAGATCGGCCAGGTTTCCCGTATACACACGGCTTTCCATATCCATATCCGACCCCGCCTTAATCGCCACAGCCGCGGCTTCCCGCCCATCTTTTACATACCCATGCGGGATCATTTCTCCCATCGAGCCCCAATCCGACACGACAAAGCCTTTGAAGTTCCACTTGCCCTTCAGGACCGTGCGTTGCAAATATTCATTACCCGTTGCCGGCACCCCATTCAGATCGTTAAAGGAGTTCATAAAAGTTGCAGCCCCCGCATCCAGCGCAGCTTTAAAGGGGGGCAGATAAAACTCCCAAAGATTCCGCAGACTCATATCCACGCTATTGTAATCCCGACCGCCTATTGCAGCGCCATAAGCCGCGAAGTGTTTTGCACAAGCCATCACCGCATCCGTCGAACCAAGCGTATCTCCCTGGAAACCCAACACACGGGCCTTCGCGATTTGCGAACCCAGATAAGGATCTTCACCCGCGCCTTCCATCACACGCCCCCAGCGCGGATCAAGCGCGATATCCACCATCGGCGCAAAGGTCCAGTGAATGCCCGACGCCGCCGCCTCGGTTGCCGCAATACGCGCCGAAAGCCTGATGGCATCCATATCCCAGCTGGCGGCCTCCCCCAATGGAATGGGGAAGGTGACCCGGTAGCCATGTATTACATCCTGCCCAAAAAGCAAGGGGATCTTTAACCGCGACTTCATAGCTTCTTCCTGCAAGTCATGCGTATTCCTTGCCCCTTTTACGTTCAGCATGGAGCCTACCTTTCCATCACGTACTTCCTGCAGTTTGCCCGGAGAGTTAGTGACGGGCCCCGTTGCGGCAAGATCATTCGTATATTGATTCAGCTGACCAACCTTCTCCTCCAGCGTCATCATCGACAACAAAGAATCGACCCGCGCACTAATACGCGCCTCACGCACCGAAGCTGCACTGCCATCCGAAAGACCAGCGCCCTCCTTCTGATAAACGCGTACATAGTCTACGTCCATCGACTCCGGGAACACCGTACTATCCACTCCCTTCGCGCCACCCCATCCGCCGCCGACAGCGACATTCAGCAACAGGTGAAATCTTTTGTCAAACGGCCATTCCTCCCAACCCTTTGTCGTATTCCGGAAGGTTCCGTACAACTTCGAGTCTACAAAAAAGCTGATATGATCCGGCGTCCACTCGACCGCATAAACATGAAAAGCCGTGGCAGCATCCGTCAGACGAAACCCACGGGTAAACTGCGTGCCGATCACATGGTTAAACCGCTTTGTATGCACACTTCCCCAAACTGTATCGGGGTTGAAGCCCACATTCTCCATGATATCGATCTCCCCGCTGCCCGGCCAGTCTCCATATACCCAATCACTCGGCAACATCCAGATCGCCGGCCATAGCCCACGCCCCGAAGGCAGCTTTGCCTTCACTTCGACCCGGCCATAAAGCCAATCGCCCTTATACCTTGTTCGCAGACGAGCCGACGTAAAAGGATTATTGTCACGCTTCTCCTTCCGGGCCGTTATATGAAGAAAGCCTCCGCTAACGCTGGCATTAGCCTTCTGCGCCTTTGTATAATATTCTAGTTCTCCATTCCCCCATCCATGGCCGCCTTCTTCATAACTCCACCTGGCAGGGTCGGGAAGCCCCGTATAATTAAATTCATCAGACCAGACCAACTTCCACGGATGAGTCGTGTCAACCACGGACACAGCAGTAGAATCAAAAAACGATCGGGAGGATAAGGCTGAAGACGGCGGCACTGCCGCAATACAAACGCCAGCGTAGAGCGCGGCAGCAACAAAGGCAAACAATCTTTTCATACTATTAAATAATTCAGGTTCAGGCTGCAAAAAATTCAAAAATAAAAAAATCCTCGTCTTTTTTGGGAAATTCATAACACCTCAGGGGACCCTGCTCGTTGTATCGCACGATACCCGTTTCCTCGACGAGATCCGGATACCCAAAGAGCTAAATCTGTAAAATCTGAACCATTCACCAATAATGGTTTCTTTCGATTTCCAAACGTGATTCTTACCTCCTGCATAGGTAGCAGGGTTTTAATCGGTATTTAATAAGTCGCCACAAATTAATCATGTATTTTTCACCCCGTAATCACCCGGGCGAGCCCAATTACATCCCATAACCAAACATTAACAATATTTTAAAATATCTCAATCAATATTTGCAAACTGAAAAATGTCTTTTATTCAGCAGGTAAACCCTGTCAAAGCGCAATCCGCATAAAAAGGCGGGTTTACCGAAGGATATGGGGCGTTTATCGATTGCATTTTTTGTTTAATACTAAAAACCGCAACTTACGCCCTGCGTAACTTAAAGCAGTCAGTAAAAATTAGCATGATATGGTTCTATCTATCCCAAAAAAACTATTAGCAGCCATTTTAGTAGCAGGAAGTCTGTCAACAGCACACGCACAGGTCCAATTCGGTATAAAAGGTGGATTGACCATTGCCGAACTGCTGGCAGGTAAAAACCAAACGACTCTGATCCGTACCTACCCGCAGACGGTTCAAAACACCCCCCGGACGAATATCAACGTAGGTTTCTTCCTCGACGCAAAGATCAACAAACGCTGGAGCGTTCAACCCGAGCTGATGTACAATAACCAGGGTGGGTATTCTAAGCCCTCCCAGCTTTACCAGAGCTCGGCTAACGAAACCTATAAATTCAATTATGTCGCGCTGCCCGTATTGCTGAAATACCACACGACCTATGGTCTTTACGTTGGAACGGGCCCCATGGTCAGCTACCTGCTTAAAGCCAAGATCTGGGAAGTCGGCGTAGGCGACGCCCACACCGTTAAATACAGCGTAACCAGCGATTATAATAAGATCGATGCAAGCTGGGCACTGGCCGTCGGTTACGTCAGCCCCATCAACCTGGGTCTCGACGTCCGCTATAACTACGGTCTGACCAATATCAATAAGTCCGGTACGGATGCTTCTACTTACCCCAAACAAAATGGCACCGTCCGTAACAGCTCTGTACAGATCGGCATCTTCTATATTTTTGGGAAGAACAAACTGGCCAGCCAGTCGAAAAGCGCCGAATAGCAGAACAAGCTAAAAATAAAAAAGCCCGGAATACGCCTCTATCGCTATTCCGGGCTTTCTCTTTTGCCCTGTCTTCTTCCACCGGTCTGTACGCAGCCTATCTCCTCCCTCCCTTCGCTCCACTCCTTCTCCCTCGTCCCCGCTTCGCTTTAACTCCTCGTCCCCGCTTCGCGTTCGCGCCTCCGGTCATGCGCGTTCGCTCCTCCGGCCACGCGCGTTCGCTCCTACTTCACGATCCATTCGTGAATACCCGAAGCATCGTTCTTCGGCAGCCGCACCACCATCCGCAAGGCTGTCGTCGTAACAGGTTCGAAGGTCACTCTATCATACTTATCCTTTGCGATCTCATAATCGGTCGTTGTCTTTACCGGCGCCCATTGATCACCGCTCTTGTAAAACAACTGCCAGGAAGCCGGCAGATCACAACCGCCCCAGGGCTTATCATCATACCAATAGACCTGGCTTTCAGAAATAGTATAGGGCTGATCAAAATCATACTGCACCCACTCCGTCGTGTCCTTCATCGGCCACCAGTGCAGATAGTTTGTACTTTGATCCTTGCTATCCAGTGGTTCATACTGATCATTCAGGGCTTTCAACATCAACTTGCTGCGGATCGAAGCCGACGCCTTTGCCTTCGAAGCGATCGTAGGTTCAGGTTTGGGTTTTGCCGCATCCGCTTTGTAAGGGATCCAGACCTCCATCTCGCCGCTGCCGCGATTATTCCAGCTATAGTAAGGGATAGCAGCAAAACTGACGGGCTCTGCCGTTGCGCCGGTTTTGCGGGTCGCGACAAATCCTTTCGCCTCCAGCTCCGTAATACCATTGAGCTTTTCGGGACGATAGACCGTCTGGATCGCAGACGTCTGATCGATTACGATACTCTGAACCGTGCTATCCTTCTGGTCTACGCCTTCCAGACAATACACAAGAGGTCCCCGCTCCAAAGCCAGTCTGTCCCTGTCGGCCTTGACCTGCGGGTTAGCCAGCACCTGCTGGACCTCCATCGGAAATTCGATCGTTACCTTATCCCCCTTCTGCCAGGACCGGCGAATAACAGCGTAGCCCTTTTCGAACTTGCAGGCGGCAGCATGACCATTGACTGCGATCGGGATCGTCTTCATGACCGTATCAGAAAAGGAATACAGATCACCGGGAGACGGATGTCCCTTCGCCCACCCCGGAATGCGGATCCGTAAGGCAAAACTGCTGCGGTTCGCAGGATCGACAGCCACGACAACCTTACCCTCCCAGGGATAAGCCGTCTGCTGGTTCAGCCGCACCCTGCCCGAAGGCAGCCTGATCACCGCACTGTCGGCCACGAACAGATTGACATAAATGCCATCCTTATCCTGCGCATAAATATACCCCGGCATAGACGGCAGGAAACGCGTCATGTTCGTTATACAACACGCGCAGTCGAACCAGGCGCTGCGCTGATGCTGTCCCACCGACGCCAGGGGATTAGGGTAAAAAAATCGATTCCCGCTAAGTGAAATACCGCTGAGCAGACCATTATACAAGGTGCGTTCCAGCACATCGAAGTATTTCGAATCACCATGCAGCAGGAACATCCGCAAATTCCAATAGACATTCCCGATCGCAGCACAGGTCTCCGCATAAGCGCTCATATTCGGCAGCTCGTAATCCGAACCAAAGGCTTCGCCGCTGCCCGTAGCACCTATCCCACCCGTAACATATAGCTTCTTGTCGGCCACATTCTCCCAGATTTTGTCGATCGCATGGAGATAATGCTCGTCTCCCGTCAAAGCCGCGACATCCGCCATCCCCGTATACATATAGGCCGCACGTACCGCATGTCCCTCCGCCTCGGTCTGGTCGATCACCTTCTTATCCGCCTGGTTATAAGCATCGCCTTTCGGTCCCCTAACGTCTAAAAAGAACTTCGCAAGCGCCAGATACTCCTTTTTGCCCGTCACCCGGTAAAGCCGGACCAGCCCCAACTCCACGATCTGATGACCAGGATACTCCTGGTGTTTGCCCGGCCCAAACTCCCGAACCAGCAGATCGGCATTTTTGACCGCTATATCCAACAAACCACGCTTACCCGTAGCCTGATAATGCGCAACAGCCGCCTCATACAAATGACCGCTATTGTATAACTCATGACTCAGGATCTCTTCCTTTTCCCAGCGATTGGCGCCGATCCATTCATGCGGCTTCTCCACATGCGCCGTCCTGAACGTATACAGATAGCCATCCGGTTCCTGCGCCGCCCCGATGATGCTGATCAGCGAATCCATCTGGCTATCCAGTTGTGCATTGTATTGCTCCTGCAGACTATAAGACGCTCCTTCCAGTAGCTTATACAGATCCGTATCGTCAAAAGGAAAACTGGTCAGCTTTCCACCTTTCTTCTTACCCGCCGCCATCAGAAAGTTATTGACCCGCCCTTGCTCATAACACTTCTTCAAAATATAAGGGATCGTAACCTCCGCATTCGTCCGCAGCCGCGGCAGCCAAAACGCGTCCGTCAAATGCACCTGCGTAAAAGCAACGGGCTGTATGGGATAGTCCGACGCCGCCCCGACTTTCCCTCCCGAAGTCTGCGCCTCCACAGACAACGCCCCTCCTATCGCCAAACCCCAAAATATAACTCTTCGTAATGACCGCATGGTGTTTATTTTGATCAAATGTATTCTAAACATTTATTCCGCCCTTGTCCGTTTTTATTAAAAACTCCCCCGATATTAACCGCGGACTCCTTCCAAACCGCGGCCCGAAAGACCAGCCTGCGGTCGCCCCTATCGCACCCTGGCAACCCCGCCCTAACACCCCGTCGCATCCAAACTCTTCACCCACCCGGTCGCCCCTATCCCCCGCCCGAACTCCCGGTCCCCCCTATCCCCGCCCGCGGCCACAAAAATTCCCCGGTCCGGCAACCAGTCAAAAAATAAATTTGGATTTCAATTGTACACAATTTAATTTTACACTATCAAATTGATCGAATGAAATCTATCCCCCTCGAACGGCACCTTTGTTTTAAGCTCTACGCGCTGTCCCGCCAGATCACGCAGGCCTATCGCCCGCTGCTGGACAGCCTGGACCTGACCTACCCCCAATACCTGGTGTTGGTGGTCCTGTGGGAAGAAAAAACAATCAACGTAAAAGACCTCGGCGCCCGCCTGCTATTGGATAGCGGCACGCTGACCCCCCTTTTAAAACGGCTCGAGCAAAAAGGACTCTTATCCCGCCAGCGCGATCCAAGAGATGAACGCAGCGTAACGATCGGCCTGACCCGCGCAGGATCAGCAATGAAAGAAAAAGTAGCCGAAATGCCCGAGGTGCTGAAGAATTGCCTTGCCCTCGATATGGATCAATATCATTCTCTTATGAACTCGCTCGGCGGCCTTCTCGATAATGCCATCCGCAGCAACACTGCCGAAACCAATTAAAAACTTTAAATACATCAAAATGGAAAAGTTGTATACCACCAAAGCAACCGCCACAGGCGGCAGAAACGGCCATATCACATCCACAGATGGTCTCCTCGACATCGACGTTCGTATCCCCCAATCAATGGGCGGCCCCAAGGGCGACCACCTCAATCCTGAAACATTGTTTGCCGGCGGTTACGCCGCTTGCTTTGACAGCGCATTGGGCCTTATCTCGCGCCTCGAAAAAGTCGATGTCGGCACTACACACGTCACGGCTGAAGTATCTATCGGCAAAACGGATAACGGCGGCTTTGCCCTGGAAGTAACGCTCGAAGTGGAGATTCCCGGCGTAGACCACGCAAAAGCAGTAGAACTGGTCAATAAGGCTCACGCCGTTTGCCCCTACTCCAATGCAACCCGTGGAAACATCCAGGTGAACCTCATTGTAAAATAATGATTACCTCACAGCGAGGCCGCATTAGGCGGCCTCGTTTCTATTTTGAATGAAAAGTAAAGCTATAACGACACCCGCACCTTCATGTAGGTTCTCAGCCATACCCGGCGCTCTCTTCCTTGCTTTTGTACTTAATACGTTACACGGATAGACAAACAAATCTTCCGTAAGCAAAAAAATGTCGGCTCCGGCAATTTGGTTTAACTGAATTTTTTATACTTTTGCACTCGGAAATGCTGATCTGTGCTTTTGCACAAAAAACACCACCACCTGTTTTAGTATTCTGTTCATTGTACAAAATATAGGGCCTCTTCTTTCGAACGAAGAGGCCCTTTTTATTTCCAGCCATTAGTATAAAACGCTTCTCTCAGCCTCACCAGCAACACCTCCGCCTCCTTCATATCCGGCATGTCCGGCAGATCGGCCACAGCGTAAGCCGCTGCTATCCGCTCCATTCGTTCATCGGCCATACCCATCAGCTCGTCATATGTATATCTGCCCGATCTGATCCCCAACAGAAATTCCCGGTCGGCGCGTTTGACCACGACTCCGCTGCCCCTTGCAATTTCTTCCGCCATGCTAAGAAGGCGGATCGTATGCATCATATTCTTAGCATCATACTGCTGGCCATGTGCCATAGTGCTTTGATAGCGCTCTTCATTCCGCTCACCCACCCATTGCCAATACTCTGCGTACTCTTTACAATAAATAGAGTAGGCATCCTTGTTGAAGTAAAGAACACCTAATGGCTCTGCGTTTCTATCCATCACGCTCAAGCTGACGTCATTAGCTTCCTCACTCGAGACGATACCCCTGCCCTCCGCGTAAACCAGGTAAGCATCCCGAAAATGATCAAGCTGGGTCAATCCGCAATTTTCCTGTTTAAGCCCATTCAACCGAAGCCACTCCACCAGCCCGATCGTCCTTTTATCCTTTACAACCCAACAAAAATCGATCACCAATTTGCGCTCTTTTTCAAAAGAGCGATTGATCTTTTTATTGAGTCCCCTGGCTTTTTTGATCTGGCTCCTGGCATAGCCGGCAAAAGTATCCAGACACAATTTTGACAGGAAGTCTTCGGGTCGTATAAGATCCATCAGGGGATGACGGTATAAAATGCAATCCTGCGGCGTACTTAATAATTCCAGGATATTGGGGTTGTTCTTTGTCAATAACTCGACAAACCTTTCCACTTCGAAGAAGACTTCGTCATTGCTTTCATTGTTGACTTGCGGAGTATAGGTCAGACCGTAAAACTCCTGCTGCGGAAGAACAAAGACGCCCTTTATATCCGTATCCGATGTTGGCAATGCGAGATTATAAGCCTTGCTGCCGCTGACGCACTTCAATAATAAGTGCCGAGGTTCATTCATTAACTGCTCAAAGGTCATAGATCAATATACTTTCTGAACAACAGATCCAGCCGGGCCGTATCATGCTGTACCGGCTCGAGCGCATCCGCGATCTCTTTGAAGTTCATCAGCGTGCCTTCTATCCATCGTTGCAGCAGCGGTATCGGCCGGATAGTCTCTTTTTCATCGGCATTCTTTTTTTGTTCCAGCAGTTTGTCCACTTCATAATGCCAGTGTCCGTCACCAACCAGTGTCCGTAGGATCGGGAACTCCATCGGCGGAACACTGTTTTTTTCGATGATCCATCTGCAGGCCAGCGCCGGGCGTAAGGCATAAAAATATTTCTTCAACCGCACTTCCGGTCCCTGCATGTCGTTCTCAAAAACGTTCCTGGTCATCGATAAGTAATGATGACATCCCGCGCGAAGCGAAAAGAAATCGTTCATCATGCCCCTTAGCTCACCCGCAAAGCCAGCATCCTCCCGGTAAACAATAGGCGATTGCAGCCATTCATACAAAGGGCCGTTCGACTTCAAAAAAAGCTGCAGCGCCTTCCGGATGTCCCAGCCGTTGATATCCAGCAGACTGTTTACAGGCAACTCGATCACGTCCCTTCTCTCGCGGATACTCAGATAACAATCACGCGGCTGGGCATAGATAAATCTTACGTCATAATCACTGTCCGTCGATGCAAAACCCCAGGCCCTGCTGCCCGACTCGCAGGCATAGAGAATGCTGACGCCATATTTCTGTTCCAGCGCAGAAAGTTCTTTTACTATCTCTTCCTTCATAGTATAAAAATACCCTACTTCTAGTAATTTAAATCGTCAATAACTGGCAGCAACAACCGATACGCTATAATTTTCCCAACCAAACCTTACATGCGTGCAACCCTCCGACCGCTGGTCCTTCCTGAAACGTTTGACCCGCGGCTTTAACTGGATCAACCAATATCCGTACAACCCGTAGCGGGCCACGCCGCCCTTGCGTCTCAAAGCTCTTATCCAACCTGCGCACCTTGGCTGCCATCACCAGCATTTGCCGCCTGGCCGTTCCCCCTTCCCGTCCCCGGCCCACCCCTCAATGCGGGATCAGCCGTATCTTATACGCCTGTATCTTACCCGGCGTCTCCGGCGTCAGCGAGAACCAGATTTCGATATTCGCCTTCTCCCCCTCCAGGATAAACGATGCGCGCATATTATTCTCCGGTCTGAGCTCTCCCGCACGGGTAATATTTCCGGCCCTCGTAAAGATATCGATCGTCTCCTTTCTCAGGCTTTCTTCAAAATAATCCAGCCAGAAATTATCGGCAAAGATATCCGAAGACTTCGCTCCGTTCCAATGCGGCAGCAGCGCCAGCAGTTCCTTTCTACGCTGTATAAGAATGGGCGAGATCGCAGCAGGTCTCGGTTTTAAATGCGCCAAAGTTACCAGCGTATCCAGTATCTGCATATTGATAGCCGCGGCATTCGCATAGGTCAGGTTGCTAAAACAGATCACGCCGACGCCATAGTCTGTCAGCATCATCCAGTTACTCCCAAAACCCGGAAGCCCGCCCGTGTGGCCGACCATCGTCCTGCCCTTACAATCTTTGGACCAGCGAAGTCCATAGCAGTAAGCAGAGGAGACAGGACAGGTTTCTCCGCCGGGGTAGAAGCTAAAATTAGCATTCAGGTTATTAAACATCCAGGGCTGTTGCATTTCGCGTCGCGAAGAGCGTTTTAAAGGACCGTCTTCCGGATCGCTTCGGGAAGGCCAGGCCGACAATTGAAAAGCGACATATTTCGAGAAATCTTCGACCGTGGTGATCAATCCGCCCATCGCGCCGTATGCCCCGTCGTGCAGCAGCGGCTGCTCCACCCAGCCTTCATTCAACCAGCGATAGCCATGCGCCAGCTGTTCAGGTGGTACTTTACTATACTCCCAATACGTCTGCGTCATTCCCAGCGGAAGCAGAATATGCTCCGAGATATACTTCTCGTAAGGCTGTCCCGTGACTTTCTGAATAACATAGCCCAGCAGCGTAAAACCCAGGTTGCTGTACTCATAAGCTATGCCGGGGCTGTTGGAGAACGAAAGCCCATTTTTGACCAGCGCCAGCAATTGCGCGTTGCTATCCGCCAGGTGCCGGTCTCCCCACGGGTTGTCTTCCGGAAAACCAGCCGAATGCGTCAGCAGGTTCCGGATCGTAATCTCCGGCGCATCCGAAGCCGGCCCCTTCTGTCCCTTTATCTCGGGTATATACAGCGAAACAGGGTCGTCCAGCCGCAGCTTTCCCGAATCCCGCAGCTGCAAGATCGCTACCGACACAAAGCTCTTCGTCATCGACGCGATCCTGAAATCCGTCTTCACCCCTGCGGCCCCCCTTCCCTTCAACTCGCTAAAGCCCGTCGCACCGCTATACACCAGCTTTCCATTCACCACGATCCCATAGGCCATCCCCGGCCAGTGATTCCGCTCCGCATAAGCCTTATACAACTTGTCGATCACCGGAAAAACATCCTCCAGCGACTTCTGCTGTCCCCTGCTAAACCCAACGGCCATGATCAAGACCAATACAATATAGACTCTCATCCACTTCATAGATAAAATTGTAGGATCATGGTTCGCTTACTCTTCTCTTAAATTCCTGACCTTCTCTAATTCAAGAACATCCACCAGATCGTTAGGCCGGTTAGCATCCTCATTTATTTACATCTTACCTCACCAACACCACTGTCCCCTTATGGAATACCAGTTTCTTCGTATACGAGATCCCCTGTACCATCCACACATATGTATCCGCCGGCAGGATATTCCCTTTTATCCTCCC
The DNA here is from genome assembly GCA_015654595.1 of Chitinophagales bacterium. Classification (GTDB taxonomy): domain Bacteria; phylum Bacteroidota; class Bacteroidia; order Chitinophagales; family Chitinophagaceae; genus Puia. The sequence continues at coordinate 37,886 of JAATGQ010000205.1, forward strand.
ATCCCATCCATCTCCAATCCTGCTCGTCTCATATACCAGCTGTCCCCACCGGTTGAAGACCTTAAAGTAGATCAATGTTGATATCCCCACCGGTATCGGACGGAAGACATTATTCGTAGCGCCGCCTGGCGTAAATGCATTCGGAACAAAGATATCCGGACCGGTCTTAAACACCTTTACCAGCACCTGTCCATACCCCACACACCCATAGCTGTTAGTTGCCTTTATGTAATAGCGTACGGAATCCGTCTCCGCCGTATAGGCGCCAACAGGATCATACACATCAGGATTATCCAACCCAAGAGAAGGCGTCCACAGAAAGGAATCCGGCGCATACACCGTCGTGTCATTGGAAGTAGCTCTCAACTGCAGCGGTTCACCGACAACAACAGCAGTATCATTCCCCGCATCGACAATGATCTCCGGCAATACCCGGATATGGAAGGTGTCTCTTAACAAATTCGGACAGCCCTGGTTTTCGATATTCAGCACATAGTCGGTAGTCACCTTCGGCGAGACCGTAGACAAGATCGTATAAGGCGTCGCCGGCACCGTGCCGCTGTATGGCGGAGGCAAGGTCGGATCTTCCTGCCAGGAGTAATCCGTTCCCAGCTGTATAGTCGCCGATAACAATGCGGGAGTATTGTAACAGATAAGCGTGTCTGCCGGATCGATCGTGGCTTGCGGAAATGGCACATTCACAATATCGACGGCGGCAGGGGCGCTGAACTTGCTCGGACAAACACCGCTCTGCACCTGGACCCGATACTGCGTTATAGTGTTCAATGTTGCCGGAGGTTCATATACGGTGTCAGTGTTGGGCGGCGCAAAGTCAACCCATGTCGTTCTGCCGTCAACAGAAGACTGCCAGTTAACCGCCTCCCCGGTATTGTTGATCAGGGACAACTGCGCGTCCTTTGTCTGGCCAAGACAAAACTCCTCGGAAGAAGGCGTCAGCTGTCCCGGAACTGTCAGCGGATCTACGTGTACCGTATCCGCGGAAGCAGAATCGATAGCGCAGGAAGAACCGTTGCGAACAAGCGCCCTGTAGATCGTGCTGGCCGTAAGATTGGTTGCTGTGTATGTCGGGGTCTGGTCATCGATCGTCGTCCAGGTAGCCCCATTATCGGTCGTCGACAGCCAGTTCAATACAGAACCCCGGTTACCCGTCAGGTTGATGACCGAAGAGTTCGTTCCGGTACAAACTTCGCTGTTGGGAGCAAGCGAACCGGCGATGGTCGGCGGTTCAGTCGTCACACCAAGCGTCGCCGTCTGGTTGGCGCAGCTGTTTACTTCGTTAGCCGAAAGCACTCCCGTTGGTATCGTAGCAGGACTGGGAACCTTCACGGTGAGGATATTGCTGTCGACACCCGATAGGATCGTCCAGTCGCCGGGTACAGACCAGGAATAGGTCGCGCCCGCCAGCGCCGGAACAGAGTAGGTCAGCGTGCTGCCTTCACAGGGATCCATCGGACCGCTGATCTGCAAACCGCCGCAGACGTTACGGATCGCTATATACGAATAGGCAAAGTGACCGCCGGGTACACAGTTATCGGTCTCGAAGGTCAGCGTCACCGTTTGCCCCCGATAGGGGGACAGGTCGAAGGTAACCTCCGTCCAACCCTTGTACCAGACATCACGCAAATGCGGCGCATCGGGGCTGTTGGAATTCGGATCGGGGTTGGGAGAAGACAGCAGGCTGAGACGGAAACCAGCAGCCTTGGCCGCTGCTGAATCCAAAGGCTGCCCCGAAGTATGCTGCGTGCCGGAATTGCCCAGGGTCGGCAGATAATACTGCGGCGACGCGCACTGGATCACCTTGCCGCCCGCGATAAGCGTAGCGGAAAATAAGGGCTGCTCGTTGGAATTGTGCGTCCCGTTCTCCAACACCATCGCATAAGCATAGGTCATAGTATACGGAACGGTTGAAGGACCAGCAGGAACGCTTATCGCATAACTTACCCCACGCACATAGCCCCCGGCCGTACCGCCGTTGTTGCTTCTCGAAATATTGGTCGATCCCAGCTTTATCGAATTGGTATACACATAACCGTTGATCGTGGGGATCGTCTTAAAATTACCATATTGATCCGTAGTCGGAGAAGAGATGACCTGGATCCCCAGCTGACCAGGTAAATTATATTCATAGATCTGGCTGTTGCCGATCGTCCCCGAAGGCGCCGCCGTACTGCTATCGTATTTTAGGATCGTCGAAGCCGGATTGCCATTGGCATTATTACCCGTATAGGCCTCCCAGTGCGTGAGATTCCCCGTCTGCCAGCTGCCATTCAATGGACAGGTTTGATCCTGTGCAAAACCGGATTGAGAAAAGATAAGGACCCAAATAACAGGTAAAAGATACTTCATCAGGTGTGCGAATAATGATTTTGATAGATTATCCGGCTTTTCCCCAGGACATTATGATATAGGATCTGGAATATGAAAGTACGCTATTTTCCTACCACCACATAGCTCTATACCATACCATTACGAAGTATTTCGGCTAAGAGTTGACCCCACCGCAGATATTATTTTTCCACAAATACAAATAATTGATTATCAGAATCAGCCAGCTTATATATCCTCTCTCCTTTAAAAGCTGCGCGCAGGCCCGGCTTCAGCACCTACCAGCCGCCGTGCAAGCCGGTTTTCAACGCCTTCTGATACTTGCGCAGATCGAAGCTGTAAAGGAGGGGCGCTTTATGTGCTCCGCCCGTTCGCTTTTCGTCCAGGCAGCGCAAAATACCATAGGCAAACATTCTCCGCTGGAAATTCCGTCGGTCAAGCGGTTTGCCCAATATAGCTTCATATAATTTCTGCAGCTCAGGCAGCGTAAATTTGCGGGGCAGCAGGTTATACCCCACCGGCTGGTTGTTAAGCTGCGACCGGAGTACCGTCAAGGCAGTCTCCAGGATCAGATCGTGGTCGAGGATCAGCGTCCCCCGGCCTTCCAGGTTGAACCAGCTGCAGGTGGCCGAAAACATATCCGGATGAGGATCAACCTCGGAGAACTCCACCAGGGCATAAAACCCAACGCTGATAAAACGCTGTGCGAACCAGGCAGCCCGCGCCGAATCGATACCGATCCCTTCCAGGTGACGGGCCCTGTTGGCCGGATCGCTCCGCAGCGGATCACTAAAGACATGGAACTGCTGCAGAAAAACGTTCTCCAGCCCCGTCCTCTCCCTCAACGTGCGTATGGCTGCGGCTTCCAACGTCTCCTCCTTCAATACGAACCCGCCCGGCAAAGCCAGCTGCTCCGTATTCCGGATCTTCAGCAGCAGGATCTTCAGCTGCCCGGCATGAAAACCAAAGACAACACAATCCAGCGAAATATGCGGCAGAAAATCCGTCTCCGCCCTGCGCAGCCATTCCGTATAACTGTCCTCTGTTAGCATCCCTCAATAATAATACAATTTTTCGAAGCTCATCCCGCGAACATCATCCGCCGCCGCCGCCATCCGACTCAAACACACCGCAACCATTCGTCTCGAACACCGCAGCGTTCGTCTCAAACACCGCAACCATTCGTCTCGAACACACCGCAGCCATCCGTCTCAAATACCGCAGCCGACGCCGCAAACACACCGCAGCTGCCTCACCTAATCATTATAAACACCGGTTATCTCCTCCTGTATCCTGACGAGAAATTCACGGAGATAATCGGCGTTCTTCTGCGCCATCCGACGCCCCGTCGCAGTATTCATCAAAGAAGGCAACTTCAGCAACTTGATCTGAAAATGATCCAGCGCATACACCTGATCGTTAGGCTCCCGATTGATGGCCAGCGGGTCCTCAGGGTCGAACAGCTGCTGCCCAAGCTGCCCCGCCGTATAAAACACACGAGCAAGCCCGATCGCGCCAATAGCCTCCATCCTGTCAGCATCCTGCAAGATCTTCGCCTCGATCGTCAATGGCGCCACGCCGGCAGAAAAACTATGCGCATGGATAGCATGCCTGACCGCCTCGGTCTTCTCTGCCGGCCAGCCTTTAAAATGATACGTCAATAACTCTACGGTCTTGTCCGCGCTGAGCCGGGAGGATTCGCGCCTCTGTGGATGATTCTTTGGTAATGCGATCAGATCGTGAAAATACGCAGCGACTAGTAAAACTACGGGGTCAGCAGGAAACCCTTCTTTCTCATTGATATACTCACATGTTTTCCACACTCTTTCAAAATGTCCGAGATCGTGGGCGCCATCTTGAATATGAGCAGTCCTGTTCTGCAAATATGTTGTAATTTGGTCTTTCCAGTCTGTCAATGTTGGAATGTTCATCTTCAAATTTATAATTTAGAAGAAACTATGTATCTAAGTGGACTGATTTATTTAATCACACGGTCCTGGAAAATCCAATAATACTACAACAGTCGTATTTTCAGTTAAATACCCAAATACAACCCCATGTTTTCCTTTAAAAAAGGCCTGTTGGCCCTGGCATCTGGCGCATTGTTCTTCTTCCTCGTCCTGACTTCCGCCTGGTGGCTCGCTGCTGCTGCTGGAGGAGGGATCGTATACTACGCTGTTAAACGCTATCTCGCAAAGAAAGAGTTTATGAATGTAGAAGAAATTTCTGCTCCGGCTCGGTACTACAAGCCAGCACAGACCACACCTGCGCAAAAGACCGGCACGATCGGCTAACCCCCGCTGTCCCGTCTTAAACAATTAAGTACCCTGCTCCAAAGCCGCTGCCTTGGAACAGAAAAATTTTTGCCAATGCCCCGATAAGTTATTTTTAATAAATTTATCGGGGCAGAAAGCAATTTTATGAGGGCACAGCAGACATTTCTCCATTCCGAAAACGGTGTCTTCCACCATTACTACCTCTGCAAGTACCTGTCCCTCCAAGGCAGCACAGACCTCATCTCCCGCAGCCTCCTCCGTTTCAAACAAGGCCTCCAGCCCCATCTCGACTATTGGATCGATGCCGCCGTAAATACTCTCCGCCCCCTCTCGCCCCTGTCCTCCACCGTCATCATCCGCGCACTCGCCCACCAGGAGACTATAGCCGATCCCAACGCAGCTCCATCCCTAGACCGTCTCGCCCGCTCGCTGAGCGGTTGCCTCAACCTGCCTTATATATCGACAATACTGTCCAAGACCATCCAAACCCCGCCCAACAAACGGCACTCCCGTGATGAACGCATGCAACACCTGAATGCTGCCTATCTCGCCGCCGCAACACCTCATTCCAACTTCCTCCTCATCGACGACATCCTCACCACCGGCGCCACCGCCAAAGCCATCATCTCCGCACTCCGCCACTCCAACCCGTCCTGCCAGATCACCCTTTTTACCCTCGCCAAAGCAAGCCGGAACTAAAAGGGTTTGGGCGCCCCCTTCGGGCCGGGCTGTCCGCGGTGCATGGCACCCTGCTCCCATCCCTGGCGCTTCCCCAACGAAGGGCCCGGGAACCCTCCCGGCCCCCCAAGCGTCAAAATGACCACCCCGCCTCACCAGCACCGCATACCCGCCTTCCCCATGCGTCCCCCATCCGCCGTCGTCATGCCCCAAAATCCCGTCCTCCTTCTCCCGCGCTACACAAATACCCTTACACGCCACAAATATATCCCCAGGAGCTTCGGTCCCATCTTACCCAAAAAACAATCGATTGCTAAAGAAAAATGGAGCCAGCTACATCGTTTTAGCAATAAAATCGGTATCTAAAACGCCCTCATATTCTAAAAATATATGTACACTAATCAAATCCAAATGATTATAAATCAATAAAAAACTTTGTTAAGTAAAGTATAATTTTTTAAATTAGGATATTATTTGCTTAAACTTTTGCTTTATGACCATTCAACGATTGCTTGTCAGAATGGCAAGCTGTATGTTATTATGTGTATCCCTGACACATATAGCATACGCCCAGACTAAAACTATCTCAGGTAAGATCACCGACGACAAAGGAGCCCCCATACAAGGCGCCACCGTCACAGCAAAAGGTACAGACGCCGGCACCTCCTCCAAAGCCGACGGAACCTTTTCCCTCACTTTTCCCTCCACCGCCAAAACACTCGTCATCAGCTCGGTCGGCTTCACCAACCAGGAACTCTCCATCGGCGACAAGACCACCTTCAATGTGACAATGGTCAGCAGCTCACAAGGTCTCAACGAAGTCGTCGTCGTCGGTTACGGCACAGTCCGTAAAAAAGACCTGACCGGCTCAGTCGTATCCATCGGAGCAAAAGACTTTAATAAAGGCCCCGTCGCAGCCCCGGACCAACTCCTCACCGGCAAAGTCGCCGGTATGGAAGTCTCCGTCGCCAGCGGCCAGCCCGGCGCCGCGACTGCCGTCAAGATCCGCGGTAACAACTCCATCCGAAGCGGTAACGACCCGCTCTATGTAGTAGACGGAGTGCCCCTCGATGGCAGAGCACCCGTTCCCAACCTGCAGACATCCGGCGCCATCCCGCCACCCGGCGTATCGGGCCTCGGCAACCTGCCCGGTGCAGACCCCTTGGTGTACATCAACCCCAATGATATCGCCTCCGTCGAAGTTCTGAAAGACGCCTCCGCAGCAGCCATCTACGGCTCCCGCGGCGCCAACGGCGTTATCCTTTTCACAACGAAAAAAGGAACCAACACCACCCGCCTGGACGCCAACGTCTCCGCAGGGATCAGCGGATTGATGCGACAACCGGATATCCTCAACGCCGGCGAATACAAATCCGCACTCGCTAAATACGGCGGCACGTCCGACTCGGGGCTCAGCCTCAACCCCTTCAAAGGCATCACGCAACACGGCGTCACTCAATCTTATAATCTGGCGCTCAGCGGCGGCAACGACAACGGCCACTACCGCGCATCCCTGCTGGCCTTCGACCAGAAAGGCGTGGTCAAAAACTCTGAACTTCAGAAATACCTGGCCAACTTCAACGGACAACACAAATTCTGGGACAAAAAGCTCAGCATCGATTATAACCTGACAGCCTCCAATTTCTCACTGGAACTACCCGCCATCTCCAACGATGCGGGCAGCACAGGAAACCTGATCAGCGCCGCGATGAACTGGAACCCAACCCTCAGACTCATCGAACCCGATGGCACCTTCAACCAAACCAACCCCAGCGGACAGATCAACCCCTGGGCCCTGCAGGCCGCCTACTACGATCAGTCTACCGTAACAACGGTACTCGGCAATATCTCCGGCGCCATCAAGCTGACACCCGACCTGGAATACCGCCTCTTATATGGCGTCAACTACGGAAGCGGCACCCGCAATAACCAGATGCTCGGATGGATCAACGGTACAGGCGGTAACGCCCCCGGCAAAGGCCAGGCCTTCAACGGCACCTCCTCCCTCTTCTCCCAGACGATCACCCATACGCTGAGCTACAACAAACAGATCACGGATAAATTCAACATCAACGCAGTAGCTGGTTACGAATACTGGATGACCAACTATCGTAACCAATCGACTTACGTCTACCAGTTCGACTACAACCTCACCCAGACAAACCAGATCGGTCTTAAATACTATAACAATATGCAGGATGGCAACCAGGCCAACCTGGTCACCGTCAGCTCAGTCGACCCAACGGTAAGCCTGCAATCCTACTTTGCCCGCGCCGTACTCAACTTCATGGACAAGTACATCATCACCGGAACCTTCCGCGCCGATGGATCCAGTAAATTCGGTACGAATAACCACTACGCTTACTTCCCCTCCGTCGCTGCAGCATGGAATATCAGCAACGAGGATTTTATAAAGAACGTCTCCTGGATCAGCAACCTGAAACTGAGAGCGGGTTACGGCAAGACCGGTAACCAGGAATTTCCGGCTGGCGCAGCTCAGAACCAATATGAATACACCGCATATCAACAGGTGACCACCCTCAACTTTGCCAACCCTTCACTGAAATGGGAAACGGTAACCTCCTATGACGGAGGCATCGACTTTAGCCTGTTCAACAACCACTTGTCGGGCTATTTCGACTACTATCACAAAAAGACGACTGACCCGCTGTTCAACGGAGCCGTCTCCTCGCCCTCCCCCGGCACCGGATCGCTTGTCTGGCAAAACCTGCCTGGCTATATCACCAACAAGGGATACGAAATATCGCTGACCGCCCCTATCATCAACACAAAAGATGTTCACTGGAACCTTACCGTCAACGCCGCTCATAACACAAACGAATTCGTATACCCCGCTATCGGTACGGCACCTCTCTATCTGACAGGATCCATCACCGGCCAGGGTACTTCCAACACCTTCGTCGAAGCGATCGCAAACAAACATCCGATCGATGTTTTCTATACATATAAATTCCAGGGATTTGACCAGAACGGCATCAGCCAGCTCGCCAAATTGCCAGTCTACGCCGGAGACCCCAACCCGCACTGGATCATTGGTATAGCAACAGACGTATCCTACAAGGCCCTTACCTTGACGCTCAACCTCCACGGCGCATACGACTACATGATCTATAACAATACGGCGACCAACGTGACAAACCTGGGCAATATCACCAACGGTAAAAACATCGCAAAATCCGCCCTGGGCACTTCGGAAAGCCCCGCCGATTTCGTATCCTCTTCCACCCGCTTCCTGACAAGCGGCAACTATATGAAGATGGGGAACGCAACGCTTTCTTATCATATCGGAGATTTCTTAAAAGTCAAAAACGCCAATGTGACCTTCACCTCCACCAACCTTTTCGAAATAACGAAATACAAAGGGTTCGATGCTGAAGTCAACACAGACCACAACAACAACGGCGTACCTTCTATCGGTATCGACTACATCGGTTACCCGACAGCCAGGACCTTTACGCTGGGACTTAACTTCTCCTTATAAAACAGACAACTGAAAGTATATGAAACGTATAAATATATTCCTCATCTTTATCAGTGCAGTCGGTATCACGGCCTGTACGAAACTGCATGAGAATCTTGAATCGTCCGTCAATAATATCTCCTCATCCTCCTCCGGGGTACAGTCCCTGCTGAATACTGCCTACAACGACATCGGGGGCCCGATGGTCAACCAGGATCAGATCTTCTCCCTGGAAGAGAACACCACCGACGAGTGTCTCGTCCCCACCCGCGGCGGGGACTGGAATGACAATGGCGTATGGCGCGTCCTCCACGAACACGCCTGGGACGTTACACACGCCCAAGCCTCCACCGTCTTCCTCAACCTGGGCAAACTGGAAAGCGACGCGATCACCGTGCTCGCCTTCGGTCCAACCCCACAACAGGCAGCAGAAGCTACTTTCCTGAAATGCTTCGCCCAATACTACTTCCTCGATCTTTATGGCCAGGTCCCTTATCGTAACACCGCCGATTACAACTCGATAAAAGCGGCGCCCGTTATGCAGCCAGCCGAAGCCATCGATACGCTCATCGCCAACCTGACGAATATCATCCCGATCCTGAAGGACACAAGTGCCGCCTTCCCCGCAACCCCCAACGCAGCCCGATTCCTGTTGATGAAAGTGCTGCTCAACAAACAAGCCTATCTCAACAGATCGGCGCCAGGAACACCTGCCGCCGCAGATATGCAGCAGATCATAGACCTCGGCAACGCCATCAAAGCAACCGGCTACTATGCTTATAACAGCAATTATTTCGACATCTTCGGTCCCAACAACGGTAATACCATCGCTGGCTACGGCTCCCCCGCCACCGAGAATATCTTCTCCTATCCCAACAATGGCACCACCAATAACAACGGCATCAGCAATATAGGCATCAACGACCGCTGGATGATGACACTCCACTATAACTCCTGGGATTCAGCCTCCGCTGCCGGCGGCAACGGCGGCTGGAACGGCTTCAGCACCATCGCAGACGTCTACAACTCCTTCGACGCCTCCGACTCCAGAAGAGGAAATGTCACTTACCCCACCGTTACCCAGCTTTCAGGTCTCAGGGTAGGCATGCTTGAAGGCCAGCAATACGACCAGCGCGGCAATACCAGGAACGACCGTAAAGGCAACCTGCTGATCTTCACCCCCGGCGTCGCCAACATCGAAACCAGCGTCGACAGCCTCGAAAGAGCAGGTATTCGCGTCGTCAAATACCCGCCCGATATGGTCAACTACAACACCGGCCACCAGCATAACCAGCCCGCCTTCTTCCGCTACGCCGACGTAGTGCTGATGATGGCAGAAGCCGATGTAAACCTTGGCAATACCGGCGACGCCATCAACCTGATCAATGACCTCCATGATCATCGCGGCGGAGCTGCACATATTTCCACCATTTCCCTCGTCAACCCATCTAACCTCTACGATGCCAATACCATCCTCGCAGAGCGACAAAAGGAACTGTACTGGGAAAGCTGGCGCCGCCAGGACCTCATCCGCATGGGCGTCTTTACAGGGGCATGGAACCTGAAGCCAGCCGATGGAGTAAATACCTATCTGCTCTTCCCGATCCCTGCCACCCAACTGGTTGCCAACCCCAACCTCAAACAGAACCCGGGTTATTGATAATAGCCAGCCGATAAAAAAAGGGTCTGCAAAAGCAGACCCTTTTTTTTAACTTAGTACATGCGCCATATCGAAAAGCTCCTCCTCCCACTCCTCCTCTTCGCCTGCAGACAAGCTGCCGCACCCACCCGCTTCCAGCTGATGGACAACACCGGCATCCGGTTCTCCAACAACGTCGAAGACGGCCCCCAGGATAACAGCTTCTTTTTCCGCAACTTTTATAATGGCGGCGGCGTAGCAATAGGCGATGTCAACAACGATGGCCTTGCCGACGTTTTCCTCACCTCCAATATGGGGACCAACAAACTCTATCTCAACAAGGGTAACTTCCAGTTCGAAGACATCACCGACAAAGCAGGCTTTCGCCAGGACAGCATGTGGAGCACCGGCGTCGTCTTCGTCGATATCAACAACGACGGCTGGCTGGATATCTACGTCAGCAATTCCGGCCACATGACCGACGGCAACCGCCGCAATAAACTCTATATCAACAACCACGACAATACCTTTACGGAATCAGCCGCACAATACGGCCTCGCAATATCCGCCTATACCACCCAGGTCACCTTCTTCGACTACGACGGCGACGGCGACCTCGACTGCTTCATGATCAACAACAGCCCCATCCCCGTCAATACCCTCAATAACTCAAACCGCCGGGACCTGCCCGACTCGGCCTGGCCCGTCAAACCTCAACTCAAGGGCGGAGGCGACCACCTCTTCCGCAATGATAACGGCCATTTTACCGAAGTCACACAGCAAGCCGGCATCCACGGCTCCCTGATCAGTTTTGGCCTCGGCGCCCTCGTCACCGACATCAACAACGACGGCTGGCCCGACGTCTATGTCTCCAACGACTCCTACGAACGCGACTACCTCTATATCAACCAAAAGAACGGGACCTTCAAAGACGATCTCGAAGACTGTATGGGCCATATCAGCATGTCCTCCATGGGAACCGACATGGCCGATATCAATAACGACGGCTGCCCCGATCTCTTTACCACCGACATGCTGCCTGGCGATGACTACCGGCTCAAGACAACCGCTTCATTCGATAATACCAATATCTTCAATCTAAAGGTCCGCTCGGGATTCTACAATCAATTCGTAAAAAACTGCCTGCAGCTCAACAACCGCAATGGCAAATTCCTCGAGATCGGCAACTATGCCGGCGTTTCTGCCACAGACTGGAGCTGGGGCGCGCTGATGTTCGACGCCGATAACGACGGCTTCAATGATATCTACGTCTGCAATGGCGTCAACCGCGACCTCACCGATCTCGACTTCCTCAATTTCTTTGCAGACGACGTCTATTCCCAGATGGCCATCCGGGGCAACAAAAAGAGTATGGACGAACTGCTAAAGAAGATCCCCCGTACCCCCCTCCTGAACAAAGTCTTTCACAACAACGGCAACCTCCATTTCACTGACATCGGAGAACAATGGGGCTTCAACCACCCGTCCTTTGCCAATGGCGCAGCTTACGGCGACCTCGACAACGACGACGACCTAGACCTGGTCGTCAACAACGAAAA
>JAATGQ010000077.1 GCA_015654595.1 Chitinophagales bacterium
AGCAAGTGCAATCATTTTTCTTTATCCGCAACGAAGGCAGATACCTGAAAGTGGAATTTCAGGAGATTCTTTACATTGAAGCCCGTAAGAATTATACGAGGCTGGTAATGGGGGACAGGACGCTTTTGGTTCTTGTTACGTTGAAGCAATGGGAGAAGGTATTACCCCGCGACATGTTTTGCAGGGTCCACCGGGGGTATATTATTTCGATCAGCAAGATCCTTTCTTTTGATAATAAATACGTCTATCTGGAAGGGGACAAGATCACCATCGGCTAGCAGTATCGCGGCGCATTGCCTGAGGTCGTGACGATCCTTACAAACGAGCCCGCCCGGAAGGATGTATTTTCCGAGCTTGAGATCATGTAGCACTGACCTCGCTGACAGTCAGCCCCAGCAGTCGACTGCACGACGGATCTTGTGCGACGCACTGCTCAGGCCTTGGCCCTGCCGCTGATGCAACAGCGGCAGGGCTTGTTACGCGCCGTTGCCTAGCAGATGATCTTGTGAAGGTTTTCCCAGGTCCAGCGGTAAAGGATACCGGCGCCGGGGATCCTGGGATGTTTACCGTGCTTGTGTCCTATGAGCTGAACGACTTTTTTCTTCAGCTGTCTCGCCATTTTTACTTCTTTAAGGACGCCTGGCGCACGACAGGTCCGGGCGCCTAATAATACGATGACCAGATCGGCTTTGCTGATCCTGGTCATCGCTTTTTTCTCCCAGTCACTTTCAGGCGCGGCTTCTTTGAGGGAGCCATCGATAATGTCGAAAGGGCAGTCGGGGTTTCTGGATTGTGCGACGAGTAAGTCTTTCAGAGACTTGTCCTGGTCAAAGTCGTAGCTGATGAACACCTTTTTTTTGTTCATGTTTTGAAGGAAATGGGTTATTATTTGGCGTCGGATCCGGTCTATTGGGCGATCTGCAGGATGGCGTCGATCAGCCCGTCGATGGGGATGCCAGGATTGCCGAGCTGTTCGTACAGCGGGAATTTTTCCCGGTTGTCAAAATAGTCATCATAAGTCTCCAGCACCTGTTGCCAGAGCTTCCGGGCTATGTAGCCGGAAGCGCCGACGGGAATAAGAAGGGCTTTACAGGACCTGGCAATATCGAACTCTTTCTGCATGCCGTCTGCTTCGCGGATAGAAATATCTTCCAGCTTGTTGCCAAAGAGAAAGATGGCTATTCCGGCCTGGGAGATGATGTCCTGACGATAGTCGGCCTGTATGGTTTCCAGCAAGGCCGCCGCACGTGTGGGAAAGGGAAAGACCTTGAGCTGGTCGGTCATCTTTTCTTTGCGGACGGTATAGATCTCGTCCAGCGCCGCCTCGACCACAAAATTGCCTACTCCTGCCCCAAAGCCGGAAATGATCTTGAAGTCATTTTTCAACAAACCCCTGCTCAACTCGCGAATAAAGCTCTGACCCTCGTCTCCCAGTGGGCCATATTCATAGGCGCTCCCCGAAATAAAAACGGTCTTTTGTCTGTTTACATCCATTGGAGGCTGTGTTTGAAAAATTTGGTCATCAAAAATACCGATAATCGGCGTCTGGAATGCAATGGGTAAAAAAATGGTAACTTGATTGATCAATTATGGAAAAGGCAGTAGAATTTTGGCTCAGGGGCCCTGTGGAAGGTATACCCGGTTTGTTGCAGCCTGTCGCGCATGCGTTGTTGCAGGCGAGGATGGAAGTGCAGGAATGGATGGAGGACTTTCCGGATGACTTGCTTTGGGAAAGGCCGGCGGGCCTGGCTTCGCCAGGCTTTCATCTGCAGCATCTGACGGGCGTATTGGATAGGCTGCTGACATACGCGCGAGGCGAAGCATTGACGGCCGCTCAGCTGGATTATCTGAAGGCCGAAGGCAAACCCCGGGAAAGCAACGGCTACCTTGCCGTCCGGCAGACCAGCGGTGTCGCTCCCGTCCATGTTATCAGCGACACACCCCCGGTCCAAATCAGCGACACACCCCCAGGCCACGAGGCTGGTGAAATGCCTGGTCTGACCCAGGCACTCGTGCAGCGGTTCTCGGAGCAGGTGGACAAGGCGCTGACCCAGCTGGCCGCTACGGATGTAAAGACCCTGGAGGACAAAAAAGGAGTAGGAAGAGCCCAAATCCCCTCTACTGTAGCAGGCTTATTGTTTCATGCGGCCGAGCATACGCAGCGTCATGCTGGGCAACTATTTGTAACTGCGCGAGTTATAAAAGATTTTAGAAAAATATAGTTACTGGGACTACCCAGGCAACCCCTTAATCAACTGGCGCGTTTACTTTGAACTATCCTCTTCTGCCGGGGATAGGTAAGTGTCAGAAATTTGGAAAAACTACTTCATATTATTTCCGGCTGTGCACAGCAGGATCGGCATTGTCAAAAGCAATTGTACGACCAGTACTATGGGCTGTGCCTTAAAATTGCGTTTAGATATGTCAATACCTACGAGCAGGCTATCGAGGTAACGCAGGACGCCTTTTTGAAAATGTTCCGCAATTTCAGCCGGTTCGAAGTGCGTGATCCGGAAAAGGTAGAAATGTTACTGATGGGATGGATACGAAGGATTGTAGTGAACGCGTCGATCGATTATATGCGGAAGGAGATGAATAATTCACGGGTATATCCTATTCCGGAGCATGTATGGGAGCACAAGGATGATGGACAGTCGGCAGATAATTCGCTTTTGTATAAGGAACTGATCACACTGGTAAAGGAATTGCCGCCGGCCTACCGGATGGTGTTCAACCTGCACGTGATCGAAGGGTATTCGCATCCGGAAATAGGCAAGATGCTGGGTATCACAACCGGGACCTCTAAATCTAACCTGTCAAAAGCCCGTGTGCATTTGCAAAAGGCATTGACAGCTGAAAACTCTGAGAAATTGTTATGTCAAATTTAAAGGACAACGATATGGATGGTCTTTTCCAGCGGGCATCGGAACGATACCCGTTGCGGACAGACAGCGCTGACTGGGACCGGATGGCGGAGGCCCTGGATCAGGAACCATCTGTTCTGTTGGGTGGGGAGGAAGACCGTGGGCGCAGACGCCGCTGGGCATGGCTGCTGCTGTTATTGCCGCTGGCCGGCATAGGATACTGGACGATCAATTGGGCGGCACATAAGAAAGAAAGCCCCGCCGCATATGCGGGAAATTCGGCTGGTGCTTCAACCAGCGCAAACAACGCCACCTCAAAAGATGCAAACAACGCCACCCCAAAGGATGCAGGCAACACTACCTCGAAGGATGCAGACAGCGCGAATTTGAAGGACGCAGGCACCCCTTCGGATAAAGCAAACAACAAAGCTTCCGGCAGAGCGAACGCCGCGGTAAGTGATGTTACAGGCAGCACAAACAAACCTGCTTCAAGCGATAAAAATAACGCCGCAGGCAGCACGATCGATGACGCCACCGGCCGAGCTGGAACCAAGGCGAAAAATTTGGCCAGCACATCCTCTGTCAGAGAGCACCGAGGAAACAAACGCAGGGGCGACAGGAGATCGGGCAAAGACCATTATGCCGATGCAAAAACAAATGTATACGCGAAAACAAATGATGCCGAAAACGCAAATCCCGCCGGAACAGACGCTATAAACAGCACATCGGAAAACCGCAAGGGTGCGACAGGCGATAACGCCGGCAACCCTTCAAAACGCTCCTGGATAGATCCAGGACGTGAAGAGTTCCCGAAAGGATACGCGGTGACGGCTGCGGCGCTGGTAATCAAAAAAGACAGCGTCGTGAAAAAGAAGGCATCCGCTGCAAAGAAAAACTCGTTCTTATATGTAGGCGCGATCGGAGCGCCGGACTATAGCACCATCCACCTGCAGACATCGAAGGGCGTCGGTACGACCTTCGGCCTCCTGGTAGGCTACGCTCTTAACCAGCGGTGGGCAATCGAGACAGGCGCCTATATCGAGACAAAAAAATATTATACAAAGGGCGAATATTTCAACACGAAGGCCTTGAATCTTTCAGGAAATGAAAGCATCAATAACCTCGACGGTACCTGTACCATGTGGGAAATACCGATCAATGTCCGGTATAATTTCAATACAGAGGGGAATTTCAGGTGGTTTGCCACCGCAGGGATATCGACCTATTTGATGACCAATGAAAAATATACGGCTCTCTACCAATCGTCCAACTATGGCCGTACGGTCACCTGGCCGGAACAGGTGCAGTGGAAGGGGGGAGACAATTACCTGTTTTCCATCTTCAACTTCAGCGGCGGCTTCGAGCAGAGAATTGGAAAAGTTGGCAATCTGCGGATTGAGCCTTATTGGAGAATACCGCTTTCCGGTTTGGGGCATGGTAATCTTTCCATCTTGAGTACAGGTCTTAATATCGGGTTTACGCGGCGGCTTTGGTAAGCCCACCGCCAACACGGTAAAGACAGGGTGAGGCTGACCTGAAAAGGCAGGTGGGAGAACTATGTCCAATTAGGTAGACTAAATAACAGTAAAACATCATGCGAAAAAAACGAACCATTCTGTGGGCTGGAATCCTATTGCTTATTCTGGCCGCGGCAGGAAGAGCCTTTTACTTATACAATAAACCCCACCAGGGAACGGAAGGCGTTCGCGCTGACTGGACACTGGAAGCGGATAGTCTTTACAGCCGGTATTCTACAGACGAAAAGACCGCAGATGCCAAATATATGGGGAAGGTGATCGAAGTGATAGGGAAAGTGGCGGAGATCCAGCGCAACGGACAGTCAGAGATATGGATACTGTCGCCGCAGGCAGGGGGCGGCGGCATCAACTGTCAGATGGCAGCAGATGAGAAAGGCCGCGGCACTAACACAGCCGAAGGAGTTAAGGCCGGAGACATCGTAAAAGTAAAAGGAAGGTGCACCGGCTTTTTGATGGATGTCAATCTCTCGGATTGTATCGGTGAAAAAAAGTAAACACAAACAGTTTTATATGAATCGGAAGTTATTGCTGGCCGCCATTGGCATCGCAGGGTTCCTCGTCTACCTGACAGGATGTTCAAAAGCAAGCGAGGACAAGCTGGCGGGGACTCAAACCTGCGATACGACAAACGTGTCTTATTCAAGACAGATCGTAGACATCCTGCAGAACAACTGCTACAGCTGTCATACGGGCGCCGCATCCAGCAGCGGCATCGACCTGAGCGACTATTCGCATTTTAAGGTGCACGTCGACAATGGGGATGTTGTTTCAGCGGTTACGTATACGGGAAACGTAACACCCATGCCCTACGGCCTGCCCCAGTTGCCCTCCTGTGAAGTAAACACCATCGTCGCCTGGGTTCACCAGGGCGCTCAAAATAACTAGTCACCTGCCAAATACGTAACATGAAAATCTTATCTGCCATATTAGCTTTTTGTCTCGCATCGACCTTGGCACAGGCGCAGCTTTATAACACTCGTTCCGGCTTTGTAGGATTTTATTCCAAAACGGCAATGGAAGATATAAAGGCAGAGAACAACCAGGTGTTTGCTGTCATCGATGCCGGCAAGAAGAACCTGGCTTTTTCGCTTTTACTGAAGGGGTTTACTTTTCCAAAACAGTTGATGCAGGATCATTTCAATGAGAATTATGTCGAAAGCGATAAATATCCGAAAGCCAGCTTCAGCGGATCTTATACGGGCGATGTCGATCTTTCCAAAGACGGGGTATACAAGGTTGTAGTAAAAGGGGATCTGAGTTTGCACAATGTGACCAAACCGGTAGAAACCCCCGCTACACTGGAGGTAAAAGGCGGCCACCTGCTGGGTGTAGCGGAGTTCAAGGTGCGGCCCGAAGATTTTGACATCACCATTCCTTCTCTTGTCAGGGAAAAGATCGACAAGCAAATGACGGTGCGGGTTCGCATCGATTGTACTACAAAATAATCGAAACTTTTAAACGGAACAGACATGCTGATCAGAAGAATTGTCATTATCGTATTGTCTTTTATATTTGCCGGCCGGCTCTCGGCGCAGGATTCGCTGCTCAATATGCTCAACGATTCCATGTCGGTCCATCATGGTAAGTCCTATGTAACGGGGACATTCAAGGCCGGCAATATCATCAATACGCAAACGATAGAGTCCCCGGCAAAGGGTAATCTCAATTTTGTCATCCAACACCGCTTCGGACAGCTGAATAGCGGATCGTATAATTTCTTTGGTCTGGACAACGCTACGCTTCGGCTGGGCCTCGACTATGGAATAACAGACGACCTGGACGCAGGGATCGGCAGGAGCAGTTATTTGAAGACCTTCGATGGATATGTTAAATATAAGTTGCTGAAGCAAACGGAAAATGCATCCATGCCCATATCTGCCAGCATACTCGGAACTATTACCAACTATACGCAGGATATGCCGGACAAGCCTTATCTCAATGCGAAATACCGAACGGCTTATGCAGCACAGCTCCTGCTGGCCCGTAAATTTACCCGAAGCTTATCGCTTCAGTTGACACCGACCTATCTGCATTATAACCTGGTGCCCACTTCTGAAGACAAGAGCGATATGTTTGCGCTGGGCATGGGCGGACGCATGAAGATCACGAAAAGAATGAGCGTCAACGCGGAATATGACTATGTACCATCGGGACAGGTCGTATCCACAACGATCCATAATTCTTTTTCACTGGGATGGGATATCGAGACCGGCGGACACGTGTTTCAGCTGGTATTCAGCAATTCTCAAAGCCTGGTGCCAACGCAGTACCTGACGCAGACTAGGGGAACCTGGGGCAAAGGCGATATTTATTTTGGCTTCAATATTTCGAGAAATTTCAACCTAAAGAAGAAGAAATAGCTTTTTTGTTTGATGATCAGCCTCTGGAAAAAAATAAAAAGGGTGTTGACGCGCCGTGAACGACGTCGTATGAGAGGGCTTATCCTCGGGGATGTTGTCATCAGCGTGCTGGATATCGTATTTCTGGCCGTCCTGCTTTTCATTGTCAATTATTACACGCAGCCGGACCGGGCAAGGATGTTTATGCATCTGCCCGGCCGGTTTTTGTTATTGCCCGGCCCCTTGGGACTGGGTTTGCTGTTTTTGTTGTTTTGCGTAAAAAATGGAGCGGGTTTTATACTCTACCGGGAGCAATGCCGGTTCATATCGGCGGTTGCTCTGAGGATTTCACAGGACAAAATGAGCGCCTATCTTTCTGGTGGCTACACTAACTTTGCTGCCGTAGATTCGGCTCTTCATATCCGTAAGATCGCGCATGAGCCGGTAGAATTTGGTCAGCATGTCCTGGCTGGCGTACAGCAGGCGGTGACACAGTCGGTATTGATCCTTCTGAGTATCCTGGCTTTGCTTATATTTAATGCCTGGATGTTTATCTGGTTGTTTTTGGTTCTGATGCCCCCTCTAGCGCTTTTGTTCCGACTGATCAGGAGCAGGCTTCGCATCGTAAAGGCGGACGCACAGACCAACATGGTCGGGACGCTGCGTCACTTGCAGGAAGGGCTGGGCGGTTATGTGGAAAGCCATGTCTATGAGAAACAGGGATTTTTCCTGCGGCGGTATGTTTCCTTTCAGCGTCTTTTCAACCGCTATTTTTCTGAACTGTTGGTGGTACAAGGGATTCCGAACCGAATGATGGAGTTGTTCGTACTTCTCGGATTGCTGGCATTGGTGCTCGTACGGATGCACGGCAGCGGGAATGTCGTAATGACGCTGGGAGCTTTTATGGCTGCCGCTTATAAGATCATTCCGGGACTGGTTAAATTGTTGACGATTGGGGGACAGATAAAGAACTACATGTACACCCTGGAAGGGATGCCGGAGGCAATAGAGGAGAAGAAGGAGACAACGGTAAACATGGACCAGATCGGTAAACTGGAATTTAAAGAGGTTAAATTTGGATATGAAGGACGTGAACCGATCATCGATCGACTGAACTTTGCAGTACACAGCGGTGATCTTGTAGGATTAACGGGCGTTTCGGGAAAGGGAAAGACGACCGTCCTGAACCTGGCGCTTGGTTTTCTAAAGCCGGCTTCCGGCGCCGTATTTATCAACGGAAGAAAAGCCAGCGGATACTACCGTCGTGTGGCCTATGTAAAACAACAACCCTTCGTCATACACGACACTATCTTGAAAAATATCCTGCTGGATGATACTACCCCCGACTGGACGAAGCTGGGTCGGGTGATTGAAGTGGCAGGGCTGGAGCCGCTGATCAACTCTTTTCCAGAAGGATTGGGCGGCGTCATCATGGAGCAGGGACGTAATATCAGTGGAGGACAGCGGCAGCGGATCGCGATCGCGCGTGCTTTGTATAAGGATGCCGACCTGATCTTACTGGACGAGCCTTTCAATGAGCTGGATGCCGCTTCGGAAGCGTTACTCCTGTTGCATTTTGCTAATTTGGCCCGGGAGGGAAAGATCGTCCTGCTGATCACACATAATAAGAAAAGCTTGAGTTACTGTAATAAAATCATTTCATTGGATGACTGCACGACGTCGTACCTTGATCATCCTGTCGCCGGCTTTTCCAGGGGATGAGCAGGATGTCAACTGGGTTCCATCACAGGCTTTACTGGTCCGTTCGCTGATCGAAAGGGATCCGGACCTGTCTGTCGTGGTTTTGTCTTTTTTATATCCTTCAACCACCGTCTCGTATCAGTGGCATGGGGCAGAAGTGATCCCCTTTGACGGCATGAAGGCGCGCAAGTGGCGGCGATTACTGCTGTGGAGACGGGTGATCAAGACCTTAAAGGCCATCTGCGGCCGCGATGAGGTTGTTGGCCTGCTGAGCTTCTGGTGCCATGAAACGGCCCTGGTAGGGTCCTGGTTCGGTAGGCGGCATGGACTGACGCACCGCTGCTGGATACTGGGACAAGACGCACGCGCCTTCAACCGATGGGTGAAATTCGTCCGCCCCCAGGCGGAAGAACTGGTGGCCATGTCGCCATTTTTACAAAAGACTTTTCTCCGGAATCATGGGATACGACCGGCACGGGTCGTGCCCAACGGCATAAGACAAGACCTCTTTCAGCTCCAACCTGGTGTCGAGCGCGATATTGATCTCCTGGGCGTAGGCTCCCTCCAGCAGCTAAAGCAATACCATTTATTCGTAGAGGTAGTCTCCCAACTGCGTACATGGCGGCCGGGGATCAACGCGGTACTTTGCGGGGGCGGCGAAGAAAAAGACAGACTGGAGAAAATGATTGAAGTCGAAGGCCTCGGCGCCTGCTGCCGGTTATTGGGCGAAGTTCCGCATCCGGAAGCACTGCAGCTGATGCAGCGGACAAAGATCTTATTGCATCCTTCTTCTTATGAAGGGTATAGTACCGTCGCCCTGGAGGCACTATATGCGGGGGCGCACGTCGTCAGCTTTTGCGATCCGATGGATGGGGAGAATGATCGCTGGCATGTAGTACATAACACCGTGGAGATGCTGGAAAAAGTAATGGAATTGCTGGGCAGCCCTTTTACGGAATATGAACCCTTACTCGTACACTCGATGGCTGATGTTGCCGATGAGATAAAGAGCCTGTTTATTCACCATTGACGGGTATTTTGAAAGAGGGATAATACTCCCGGATGGATTTGAGAAGGACAGGAAGGTCGCCATACACATATTTACGGATTCCATTGACCTGCACCGGATAGAAATCTTTGGCCGGCAGTTCGGATACAAGCTCCTCATCGAACAGACGGACCTGCCCGTTGCGCAGCACCAGCAGGATGTTTTCGGGGTTGAGGGAATAAAATGTATCCCAGCGGGAACCATTGGCCGCAGCCGGACGGGCGACGACGATGTCGGAAGGATAGTCGTCCAACCCCCAGATGGCGGCTGGGGCTTTTGTCAGCATATCGAAGAGTTCTGCGTCACCGGTCATTTGCTGTTTCCTGGCAAATCTCAGTTGCTCCCAGAGATTCCAACTTCCTGTAAGAGTAGAGTCGGTACCAAAAAGAATGGAAGTCTTCTGTTTCAGCCGGTCGATCATGGCCGTTTGACCGAGCAGGAAGTAATTGGAGGATGGACTCCATACCAGGGCTGTAAAAGCTTCTGCCTGGTCTTCGTTCATGGCTACACCGTGTATGCCAACCAGTTTTCTGCGAAAGAGATTCCATTTGATCAGCCGGTTGATCTCCTCATGAGCGAGTTTGTCTGTGCCTTCGCCAATATGAATAGATACTGGCTGCTTGCCTGGCCTTAAGTTTAGTTTCAGCCGCCAGTGTTTTTCGCCTTGCACGGAATGCAGGCTGGGAGATTCCTGAAAGACACGGATGAGGTCGTTGGAGACGGGCAGTCTCTTTCCATGATGCACAACGGTAGTGATGCCGTTAAGCAGATTTTTATAGAGTCCCCAACGGATACGCAAAGCGCTGGGGATCTGTAGTACTTTCCTGATATTTTCCTTGTTGACAGTATGGATGTCTCTTCCCCATTCGGTATAATTGGGATATACACGATTGCCGGTCAACGGAAAACAGTTGAAGTCGAGGTGATCATGAGAATTGATCAGCCCGGGAAAGACCAGCACTTGTTTAAAGCGCAGCGTTGCACCGCTGGAAAGTGTTATATCGGTATCTTTTAGAGTCATACTAGCTGTTGTACTTTTTTGTAAAGACCCCATCCTATTTCGGCCACCTTTTCGGGTGTCCACCGGGTTAGGCAATGGACATCGCCATGACGGCATTTCTCCTGCATGCAATTGCCGCAAGGCAGATCGTGTGATCCAAGCAAAAGACTGTGTTCCCCAAGAGGGCGGGACCAGTCGCTCCGCGTCCCGCCAAAAAGCGCAAGAGTTGGAGTGCCGCCCACCCAGGCCATATGCATAAGACCGGAGTCTTCGGACAGGACCAGCGACGCATGTTGTAATACGGCAAAAGCCTCGGATGGGGTTGTCTTACCAATAAGATAAAAAAGCCGGTCGCCGAGTTCATTCTTTAACCAATCGGCTTTTGCAGCGATAAAGTTGGTTCCCATGATCACAAATCGGGCGTTAGGCTGATATTCCTGCCACCGACGGGCAAATTGTGCGTAATAGGACAGCGGCCAGTTGCGCGTCTCAAACGCCCCTGCAGGGTTGAGGACCACGAACGGGTCGGTTTGGTTCCAGCCGGCGTCGGACAGCGGCATAGTTCCATGATCCGGTTCTTTAAACCGGAGACGACAATCCATATCGTTACCGCCAAGGCCAACAGCCTCGATGGTAGCCTTATAACGGTGTCCCGCCGGCGCCGGAGAGTACTTGTCAAAGATAGACCAGGCTTTTGGCCGCAGCAGTTTTACAAGCGTTCTGCTCATAAGATTATTTTGCAGATCGATGACGACGTCGTACCGCTGCAGGAATAGGGTGGGGATAAAAAGGGAGAGATGGACCAGCTGCTTTTTGAAATTCCGCTCGCCGCCGAAGGCAAAGACCTTATCGAACAGCTCCAGCTTTTTGGGCAGATCCTTTGTTTCCTGGCGGGTCAGCAGATCAAGTTTTGTCGTTGCAGGCAGGCGGTTTCGGAGGTGCTGGATATAAGGAAGCGTAATGACGACATCGCCCATAGCCTGCCATCGGATGACGAGCACTTTTTTGGGCGGCTGAGACGATGTCCATGGCTGAGCGGGGATGATCATATCGGTTCGATTACACGTTGAGATTGACGACGGCCCAGGGTATAGGGATTTTTATTGGTGGCGACGAGCCGCAGACTGTGGAGAACGGCATGGAGCATAGGGCCGTTGCGTTTGGCCAGGAAAAAAAGACTGTGGCCCACCAGTGACCAGAGAAGCCATCCCTTTTTTACGTGTTTAAGGGCCGGTTTTGTCTGGCGGAAATAATCGAGCGCCAGGGTTCGACGGAACCAGGAGACAGGTATGTCGAGACGGTTTCCCAATTCGTGATGATGATAGACAAAGGCCGTAGTGACGACATGGATAGAGAAACCCGGAAAGCCTGCGGCTACTCCGTAATTGTCGCCTATGCCATGCCGGTCAAGCACTTCGTCATAGGGTGACTGGAGCAGACAATCTTTCCTGACAAGAGAAGCGCCGAGACCAAAGACCGGCGTAATGAACGCGTTGCCTGAAAAATTAGTGAGAACGGGCCACCCGGCTTTCGACAGGTGATTGCCTTTGTGCTGGTAGAACTTTTTTACATGCCTGGCCAATCCATGGCTTGCTTTGCATTCGATCTCTCCCCAGATGCTTTGCTGAAAAAGCCAGGCCCAGAGGAGCCGTGCAAACGACGTTACAGGATAGTTGCTTTGCCATTGGTCCTGTTCTTTCTGAAGAACATGACCAGAGACGGCATTGACATCTGGATTTTGTTCGATATACCTCATCAGGGTGCCGAGATAGTCGGCGGGGATCTCTATGTCGTCGTCGCAGAGGAAGATCCAATCGCCCGCGGCTGCTCGGATGCCGGCATTGCGTTGGATGCAAACGGACTTTTCTGCCGGCAGATAAAAAACAGGGCATTGCTGGAAAGGGGCCAGATCTTCCGGGGAAAGGCGATCCTCACCCGAATCGACTATGATGATCTCCTGTAGAGGATGGCTCGACCGGCTGAGATTTTCCAGTACGGATAACACCCGGTGTTTTCGGTTGCAGGTCGGAATGACGACACTTATTGCCATAACAAGAACAAACGTTTTTCCGGCGCCAGGGGTTGCCAGGCATCCTTTGCGGAGAAGGACGCGTTTGTTATGGGTATGAATACCGTTTTGTTTTCCCACTCTTACTTTATGCGTTTTGACCCAAAACAGTGGAAAGGCGCTCAGCCTTACCCTCCGCTGGCAACGATCGGCGCCGCTGCCTTGCTGAGGGAGAATGGTTTTCGGGTCTCGCTTTTTGATACGATGTTTACGGAAGAGGCTGACGCCGTCCTCGCTCCATTGGAGAAGGAAAAGCCTGATTTTTTTGTGATCTATGACGATGGGTTCAACTATCTGACAAAAATGTGCCTGACGAATATGCGGGAGGCTGCCTTTCGTATGATCGCACATGCGCGGCAGCGCGGGTCGGTAGTGATCGTATCGAGTTCGGATTCGACGGATCACTATCGCCAGTACCTTGAAATGGGAGCCGACTTTGTCGTCCTCGGCGAAGGTGAACAGTCCTTGCTGGAATTGACGTCGGCTTATCGTGCAGGACAAACTGATTTTTCGGGTATCGAAGGACTGGCCTGGATGCAGGATGGAAAGGTCATCCGGTCGGCTGCCCGAAAGGTGATGAAGGACCTCGACGCTCTGCCGCTGCCAGCCTGGGACCTGGTCGATATAGAACAATACCGGTCCGTCTGGATGAAGGCGCACGGATATTTCTCCCTTAATATCAGCACTACAAGGGGGTGCCCGTTCAAATGCAACTGGTGCGCCAAACCGATCTATGGCAATCGCTATCATGCAAGAAGCCCCCGGCATGTCGTAAAAGAACTGCAGCTTTTGAAAGAACGCTATGGGTTTGATCATATCTGGATGTGTGATGATATTTTTGGACTGAAACCGGGTTGGGTTCATGAATTTGCAGATCTTGTCGAAGCCGCTGGCCTGCAATTCGGGTTCAAGATCCAGTCGAGGGCCGATCTGCTTTTGCAGGAGAACTATGTCAGGGATCTGGCAAGAGCAGGTTGTGAAAACAGCTGGATGGGAGCGGAGAGCGGCTCTCAGAAAATCCTCGATGCGATGGATAAAGGGACAAAGGTGGAACAGATAGAAGAGGCTACGGTATTGTTGAGGCGTTATCGGATCAAGCCGTCGTTCTTTATACAGTTCGGGTACCCCGGTGAGACAAAAGAAGATATTGAAATGACGGTCCGGATGATCAATCGGCTGCTGCCCGACAGTATCGGTATATCTGTTTCTTATCCTTTACCAGGCACCGTCTTTTATGAACGCGTAAAAGCCGAGCTGAAAGAGAAGACAAACTGGACGGATTCGGACGAATTGAAATTTATGTTTAAAAACACATATCAACCAGCCTATTACCGCAGACTGCACCGGTATGTGCATAAGAGCTATCACTGGCATATGGCCTTGCAGCAGATGCGGTTATTGCTTTGCGGGAAGACGAAGTGGGATGTGAAGGGCATCCGGAAAGCCGCATCGATGTTGTGGTATTGGCCAGCGGCAGCAATGGACAAGCTGCGGCTTCGGCGTCTTGCGGGAGAAGAGCAGGGAAATGACGGACGAGGACCGGACGATCCGCCAAGGCAGGGCAAGCCTGCAGCGGGTGAGGCATCGACCGGAGATCACGTACCACAACCGGCCTTAGAGGCAGGACCAGACCTGAACGATCAACAGGCCGCGGCAGCGTTTAGCCGGCAATCGACAGGCTTTGACGCGTATGATGCCACCAATACGATCATACATTATAAACGGCATCGGGTGAGGAGCCATGTATTGCGCTATATGCCTGCAGAGGGAAACATCCTGGAATTGAATGCGGGGACCGGAACCGACGCGCTTTATTTTGCTTCTCAGGGGTATAAGGTCCACGCCACGGATATCGCAGAGGGGATGATCGGCCGCATGAAGGAGAAAGTAAAATTGCAGGGAATGGAGGACAGGATGACGATAGAGAAATGTTCCTTTAACGAACTGGCCGGCCTTCGTCAGAAGGGGCCCTACGATCTTATCTTTTCCAACTTCGCGGGTTTGAATTGTGCCAGGGATCTGGACCAGGTGCTTCAATCGATGGAGCCGCTGATAAAGCCGGGAGGACAGATCACGCTGGTGATCCTTCCTGCTTTTAGTTTGTGGGAGACCGCGATGGTCTTCAAAGGAAAATTCAGGACGGCATTCAGACGGCTGCTGCATACAAAAAAGGGGACGGATTCCCGGGTAGAAGGTGTCTCTTTTAAATGTTGGTATTATTCTCCAAAGTATGTGATGCGGGCGCTGGGTGACTCCTTTACGGTCCTGGGATTGGAAGGGCTTTGTACGCTGGTGCCGCCGTCCTATATAGAACATTTCGCAGAAAAGCATCCGAAAGTATATCGGACGCTTCAAAAGCTGGAAGACAAGTGGAAAGGGAAATGGCCCTGGAGAACTATTGGCGATTACTATATTCTTTCACTGCGGAAGAAGTAGTGTGGAGCGCCTGATCCAGTTTGTTTTGAAAGTGCGAAAGCACTTTTTGCTGGAAGGCTGCGGGGTTGGGACGGGCGAAGTGTTTGGAACATTGAAGGGACAACACGATACCTTTCATATCGAGCCGCTGCTCTTCTTCTTTCTGCTTCCAACGGCGTTGTGTCAGTTGATGCAGATAATTGTCGAGCCACTTGCCCATCGGGTTGTTGAACAGGAACTCAATGAATTGTTTTAACAGCGAGTCTTTTGGATGATGACTGGCTTTTACAGGACGACGACGGTAGTTGGGAAGGAAGCGGCTGGCCCAGGCATTGGCGCGGAACAGACGGGTGATGCTGGCGCCGCCGCTTGCAGGCATCAGGGTGATGAGTTCGGTGGCGGTAAAGATATTCTTTTCCTTTATCTCGAGCGCCTCTTCGTCGATATAGTAATTCATACAATACCGATGCTGTCTGCCGCGGAGAAAGGTCAGCTTCTTGTAGAAATGCATGATCGTCCTGGCGATCCAGAGCCGCCCGGGCTGGGTAATGATAAAGTAATCGATATCTGCGTTGGGGCCGGCGCAGCGTTTGGATAAAGAACCGGAGATACATATACCGCGGACGAAGGGAAACTGGTAAAGAAAGCGGCTGTTCCTGACAGCGATGTCGAGAAGGAAGTCTGCATGCCGTCGGCCCGCCAGCCGTTGTTCTACCAACAGAGGATTGTCTCGCAGCGAATAGAAGTCGCCCAGCTGGAAGATGCGCCCCTCCTGCATCAGCAGGCTTAGCTGTTTTTCCAATACAGGAGCAGGGGCTTCCTGGTCGAGAAAGAATTGGATGTCTTCCAGGTTAACGGGATAGCTGAAGATATCGAAGTAAGCCATCACTTTTAGTATGCTTGTCTGTAGTTCCATACGAAATAGAACGCATGTAAACTTTCAGCAGTTGCCCGATGGATGGCAACCTATTTTGAACAATGCTCGTTACTACTGGTATAATGGTATAATAAAGTGGAAAATGTACTTCTGGTTTCACGAGAGGCGGGTTCGTCCTATCCCTTCATGAAAAGGATGTTGGATCTGGTTGGCGCGGCATTCATGATAGTCTGCGTATTGAGTTGGCTCCTGCCCTTGATGGCCCTGATGATCAAACTGGATTCAAAGGGGCCTGTCTTCTTTGTCCAAAGACGGATCGGACGTAACGGCAGGCCTTTCTGGTGTTTTAAGTTGCGTACGATGATCGTCAACGATCTGGCGGATATAAAACCTGCCAGCGGCGATGACGCACGTATTACAAGGGTAGGGCGGTGGCTGCGACGCACGCATCTGGATGAACTGCCTCAATTCCTGAATGTATTGGGCGGGACAATGAGCCTGGTTGGACCGCGGCCTTATATGCCGGCAGACTGCGCAGCATTCGGGGAACTCGTCGCCGATCCTTTTTTCCGGAACCGGGTAAAGCCAGGCATTACGGGGCTGGCACAATCAAAGGGACTGCATGGTCCGATCAACGATAAACAAATCGTATCGCTGCGGTATCAGTGGGACGCTTTTTATGTCGATCATGCTGATCTCAGGTTGGATATGCTCATACTACGGGAGACGATAACGTTGATGATCGTCCGCAAGGCTAACGGACACTTTTTCTATCCCAACGGCCTGACGCTGGTGCTGGCTGCGGCTATTTGTATAAATTAACTTATCTTCAAGCCATGCAAAAGAATAGCTGGCTTGTCATTCTTCTCTCTGTCCTTTCCTTATCTGCTTCTGCACAGAAAGTTAATTATACTGTCGACGGAGATACATTGATCCACCTGTCACAATTCCTGATTTCGCTGACTCCCCTGGGATTCCCACAGCAAATCACTTCCACTTCGCCTGTTATGAAGGACGCCAATGGAGTCGGGACGAATGTCATGCTAGCGGAAAACATTCATTTTCATTTAGTACGGCAGTCTGACGGAAAGGATATCCGTTTGAAAGCAGGAGGTGTCGCTTTTACAAGAAAAAGAAAACATGAACTTTCATGGCGTGCGTCAGGGGAGGCGCCAGAGATACGAATGGAGATGGATGGTCGGATGGATAAAAGAGGGGTCATTACCTGCAAGGTGCGTTTTATGGCGCTGGAGGAACTGGATATGAAGGACATTGTGATGCATATTCCTTTTGACAAGGCGTCAGCTAATTTTGTAGAAGGCCTTGGGATGGGCTCGAAATGGAATTACAATCCGGATAGTATCTTTCACTGGAAATGGAATATGAGCCGGGCTGACCAAAATCGGCTTTTCATCGGCTCCCTCAATATGGTCCTGGGCTATGTACTGCTTTCCCCTTCCTCTTGGGACAATGAAACAAAGGGAGGTATCGATATCGGGAATAAAGGCAAGTCGATGCTGGTAAGCAGCTACAGCGGGCCGCGGCATCTGCAGAAGGGTGATTCGGTAGTTTACGGATTTTCATTGGTCATCAATCCTCCGCTAAGCCTTGAAAGGATCACTAATCATTAAACAATTGTCAATATGAAACTATACCGTACAACCAGCTCGCTTATTCTTGAATCCGAAGAAAAATATTACCAGTTGGACGAGACCTGGGATGTACTGATCAACAGGGATGGGCTGTATGGCTACCTGGCGGGACTACTTTCGGGCTTGCCGGAGCTGGAAGCGGACCGGGTAACGGCGCTGCTGGGCAAGGAACTGCTTGCGCCTATCGGGTCGCAGGAGGTATGGGCGGCGGGTGTCACTTATTTGAGGAGCAGAGAGGCAAGAATGGAAGAGTCGGCAGCTTCGGGAGGCGCCGATTTTTACGATAAGGTATACGTGGCTGAACGGCCGGAATTGTTTTTTAAGGCGCTGCCGCATCGGGTGGCAGCGCCTTTTCAGGCGGTATACATCCGGAGGGATTCCAGCTGGAACGTTCCGGAGCCCGAATTGACTCTTTACATCAACAGCCAGGCCCATATCCAGGGATATACGATCGGCAACGATATGAGTTCGAGAAGCATCGAAGGCGAGAATCCTCTGTATTTGCCCCAGGCAAAGGTTTACGATCGAAGCGCCGCACTCGGCCCCGCTCTGTATATACCGGAAACACCCATTCCGGCGACAACAATGATCCGGATGACCATTGCCCGGAAAGGGGAACAGGTATACAGCGGAGAAGTAGCCATCAGCCAGATGAAACGGAAGCTGGAGGAACTGGCGGAATGGCTTTTCCGGGAGACGGAATTTAGCGTGGGCTGTTACCTGATGACCGGAACCTGTCTGGTGCCGGGTAACGATTTTACGCTTCAGCCAGGAGATATCGTGGATATTACCATCGGAGGGATCGGAACGCTGACGAACCCGGTAAAATATAGGGGCGCTTAACCGGAGAAACGAAGTCGGCCGTGGACGGTTTTGAGGGTATGACGACAAAGACCTGCGTCACTGGCTCGCGGCGGTTTGGAGACCGCGATGGCGAAGTGCCGGCAGCTGCTGGTCCGGTGGTTTTTGGCGATGGCGGCTGGAGGCGTTATATTTGCGGCCAATGGCAAAGATGCATTGGCAACAATTGTATAGTCCGCTTCGGACCGGGAGTTCTTCTTCGGCTGCCGCGCGTAACAGCGATGCCCAGATGCGAACGTCCTTTCTCCGGGATTATGACCGTATTATCTTTTCATCTGCGTTCAGAAGACTTCAGAACAAGACCCAGGTCTTCCCATTGCCCGGTCCCGTCTTTGTTCACAATCGGCTTACGCACAGCCTGGAGGTCGCTTCTGTCGGAAGGTCACTGGGAAAGGCCGTAGGTGATGTGCTGGGCGAGAAATATGCCCACTTCGGCGAAAGCTTCCGCGAATTTTATAAATATGAACTGCCCTCGGTAATAGCCGCGGGCTGCCTGGCGCATGATATCGGTAACCCGCCTTTCGGACACTCCGGAGAAGACGCTATCCGAAACTTTTTCCGTGAATTGGACGGCGGCCAGCGGGTACGATTCGATACGGGGTTGACTCCCAATCAACAACGGGACTTTCTTTGTTTCGAAGGGAATGCCAACGCTTTCCGAACACTCACGCATCATTTCAATGAGGCCAAAGGAGGTTTCCGGTTGACCTATGCGACGCTGGCTTCGATCGTAAAATATCCTTCCGACTCGCTGAATGGTTTCGATAAAAAAAGGCTGGTGACCAAGAAGTCGGGGTTTTTCGACTCGGAAGTCGAAACCTATACCGCGATCGCCGCTACTCTGGGGATTCCGCGGCTGGAGGAAAATAAAAACGTTTTTGCCAGGCACCCCTTTGTCTACCTGGTCGAAGCAGCCGATGATATCTGTTACCGGATCATCGACTTCGAAGACGCCCATCGGCTTAACATCATTTCTATCGAAACAATACGGGATCTCTTCCTTTCTTTCTTTGATCACGAGACGGGCTACGACGCACGGGAGAGGGTAGAAGCTTCCTTCAACAAGATCAACGACGACAACCAGAAAGTGCAGTTTCTGCGGGCGAAACTGATCAATCTGCTGATCTATCGCGTAAGGGACGTGTTTATGGAAAAAGAAGAAGAGCTGCTCGACGGCAGGCTCGCCCATTCGCTTATCGATTACCTGCCGGAACGGGAACTGGAACTGGTCAAAAGGATCGACGCTTTTTCTGTACAGCATATCTATAATCACCGCTCTGTAGTGGAGATCGAAATTGCCGGCTACAATGTGATCGGAGGTATGTTAAAAGAATTCTTTACCGCAATCCTGAATCCGCGCTCCGTCAAATCCGAAAAATTACTGCAGCTGATCTCCAAACAATTTGTGATCACGCGTGATCCTGATCTCTTATACCAGGACATCCAATCCGTCGTCGATTTTATTTCGGGCATGACCGATCTGTTTGCGGTGGATATCTACCGGAAAATAACCGGGATGGCGTTTCCCCAGATCCGATAGGCGCCTGCTGGTAAGCCCCGGGCTTGTTTGGCTGGCATAAAAATTTAGAATAGTGAAGTATTGTTTCACTATAAAAATTACGTTATGCCAAATTCAAAAACAGATCAGGGCGGGTTTTCAACCAGCAATGCGGACCAGGAAAGGGATTTGGGCGCTAAAGGCGGTCCTTCCACGAGTTTGGGCAGATCCGACGACCAGCATGGGATCTCGGCTCCTTATGATTCCGATCTTACAACACAAATGGCAGTAAAGTCCAAACATAAGAAAGACGAAAAAAAGGATCAACAGCCTGACAACAAATCCTCACTTTAATAAAAAGGCCGTCTCTTTTAAAAGCTGACGGCCTTTTTCAATTACTTACGGCAAACGCACTTTGCCGGGCCGCCTGATGGCGGCATTTTTTTAAGAAAATTTTGGCATGTTTTTGTGATTACAACTATACCAAAAACCCATTTATGTTTAATAAGTTTCCCATCAAATTTCACTACGACGGCAGGTACTATCAGGGCGAAGTCAAGCCGCTGCAAACCGGACTGCAAAATAGAATGCCTACCACTTTTCAGGTTTTCTTCAATAACATGTACTACGGTCTGGTAAAAAGACGCGGAACCGATTGGGAAACGGATTCCCCAAAATGTGCGATCATGGTTAATATTATTGGTAATCATATTTACGACTGGTATGAGTAAAAAAGAATGGACCTGGGTACACTGGATCCTATTTGTAGGAATGGTTTCGCTGCTATTCCTGGGTTGCATTCGATAATCCGTAAAAGGAGGTTTTTGGTGTGTCGGCTGAGATCTGCCTCTGGATGAACAGATTATTAATCTTTCTATTGTGGTCTTTTTAGGCCTCATTGGTTTTGAAAAATTCTGTCATCTTAGGTTTTCTTAGAAATACAAATAATGATAACCCCAGCTGACAAAGCAGTATTAAAACAGTTTGGAGACAATTTGAGGAAACTTCGTAAGGAGAAGGGACTCAGTCTTCGAGAAATGTCGTATGCATGCAGTATCGACAACAGTAAGATTGCCAAGATCGAAAAGGGAATGATCAACATCACTTTGACTACCCTGCTTCAACTGGCCGTAGCCCTTGAGGCGCATCCCACTGTTTTGTTGGAATATCCGAAAGAGTAAGGGTAAAATCTGTTTAGAAACAGATTAAAAATTAAGAAGCAGCGCAGCTAAGGGGCGGCTACCTTTAGCTATGAGCACTTTACGTTATCTATCTTGCCTTGCTCTGCTGGCCCCTGTATTCGGGATAGCTCAGCAGCAGCCAAACCCGGATAGCGTCCGTGCGCAGCGTGCCCGTATGGTGGCGCAGGCGACGGAAGAGTACAACAACCGGGTCTTTACGCATGCCGATACACTTCGCGGTTCGATCACGCCTGAACGGGCGTGGTGGGATGTACAGCGTTATGATGTTACGGTAAAGCCTGAGTTTACGACAAAAACTGCCCCAGGCGACTGTCTGATCACGTATAAGGTGGTCGGTTTGGTTCAGCCCGGAATGCAGCTTGATCTACAGGCTTCACTTCATATCGACAGCGTCATTTTTGACAGCGCCGGAAAACTGGCGTTTACCCAGGAAGGGAATGCCTGGCATATCCATACGCCCAAACAAAAAGAGGGTTCTATCCATACGGTCCGGGCCTATTTCTCGGGGCTTCCGCATGAGAGCGTGCGTCCGCCATGGAGTGGCGGATGGACCTTTGCAAAGGATTCGCTTGGCCGGCCCTGGATGACGGTGACCTGTCAGGGACTGGGCGCTTCGTTATGGTATCCCTGTAAGGATCATCAGAGCGACGAGCCGGATAAAGGGGCATCGGTAACGATGATCGTTCCCGACAGCCTTGTAGGGGTAGCCTGCGGCCGCCTCCAGTTTAAAAAAGAGAATGGCGACGGCACTGCCACCTATAAATGGGCCGTAGTCAATCCTATCAGCAATTACTGCCTCATCCCTTATATAGGAAAATACGTTACGTTCCATGAAGATTTTACGGGCGAGAAAGGACATCTGGACCTGGATTACTGGGTGCTGGATTATAATCTGACAAAGGCAAAAGCATACATGCCGGAGCAGGTGCACAACATGCTGCATAGCATGGAGCACTGGTTTGGACCTTACCCTTTTTATGAGGACAGCTACAAATTAGTAGACGTGCAGCATACGGGAATGGAGCATCAGAGTGCGGTGGCGTACGGGAACAATTATGCGTTCGGGTACCGCGGACGGGATGGCAGCGGCACCGGCTACGGGATGAAATTTGATTTCATCATCATCCATGAAAGCGGTCACGAATGGTTCGGCAACAATATCACCACCAAAGATCTGGCTGACATGTATGTGCATGAAGGGTTTACCAACTACAGCGAGACGCTGTTCGTGGAATATATGTGGGGGAAGGATGCGGGGAATGCGTATAACTATGGCATTCGCCGCGGGATACGCAATGACCGGCCCGTCATCGCCCGTTACGGGGTCAATGAGCAGGGCAGCGGAGATATGTATCCCAAGGGATCGAATATGCTGCACGCCATCCGGCATAGCATCGATGATGACGAGAAATGGAGACAGATACTTCGCGGCCTGAACAAGACCTTTTATCATCAGACGGTAACGACACAACAGATCGAGCATTACATCTCGGAGTATGCGAACTTTGATTATCAAAAAGTATACGATCAGTATCTTCGGACGACGCAGATACCGGAATTTGAATATGCTATAACCGCAGACAGTAAGACGGTCCGTTACCGCTATACCAACTGCGTAAAAGGTTTCGACCTCCCGCTGGTGCTTAGAGACGGCGACAGCCGGGTGAAAATATTCCCTACCGATCAGTGGAAGACGACGGAACTAAAGGCCAGCGAAGCAGCGTTGTTTACAAAAGACGGTATTGAGAAAATGTACTACATTGCTGTAAAGCCGGATGTTTCGGTCCATTGATCGAAATTGCGGCTCGTTAAATTATCATAACACATGAGAAAAATTGCGTGTTTTTTTGTTTTGTTCTTTTTGTATACTACTTCTTTTGCCCAGCGGGGAGCGCTGCAGTGGGCGGCCGACGGAAAATCATATTACCAGGTAGAACGGAACTCGCTGGTCCGCATAGACCTACCCGCTTTTCAGTCGACAACCGTCGTGGAGGCTGGCCTACTGACGCCGCAGGGACAATCGCAGCCGATCCGGCTGGAAGGGTTCTCGTTCAGCAAGGACGGAAAGAAGCTGCTGGTTTATACCAATAGCCGGCGGGTATGGCGGCGAAACACCCGCGGTGATTACTGGGTGCTGGATATCGCAAGCCATCAGCTGAAGCAGCTGGGGCAGGGCAGACCGGCATCCTCGCTGATGTTTGCCAAGTTCTCCCCCGACGGAAACAAAGTTGCCTATACGAGCGAACATAACCTGTATGAAGAAGACCTGGCTTCGGGCGTCATCACACAGCTGACGACGGACGGGGCTTCCCGGATGATCAACGGCACTTTTGACTGGGCCTACGAAGAAGAATTTGATTGCCGGGATGGTTTTCGCTGGAGCCCGGATAGTAAAAAGATTGCCTACTGGCAGATCGACGCTACCGGCATTCGCAATTTTCTGATGATCGATAATACTGATTCGCTGTATTCTTTTACGATACCGGTCGAGTATCCAAAAGCCGGTCAGGACCCTTCTTCCTGCAAGGTCGGTGTGGTCGACATTGGTTCAAAGCAAACGACCTGGATGCAGGTCCCGGGCGATACGCGTCAGCACTATATCCCCCGGATGGAATGGGCGGACAACAGCGATGAAGTCGTGCTGGAACAGCTCAACCGCAAGCAGAACGATGCCATAGTCTTTATCTGTAACGCGGCAACCGGCGCCGCAAAAGCTGTCTATGAAGAGACCGACAAGGCCTGGATCGACGTCAAAGCAAGATGGAGCGAAGACCCGACAGGATGGGAATGGTTGAAAGACGGCAAAGACTTCCTATGGGTTTCCGAGAAAGATGGCTGGAGACACTTGTACCGGATCAGCCGTGACGGAAAGAAGGAAACGCTGCTGACCCCTGGTAAATATGATCTGATAACGATCGAGGCGATCGACGAAAAAGGCGGCTATGTCTATTTCATGGCTTCACCCGACAATGCGACACAACAATATCTGTATCGGATTGGGTTAGACGGTAAAGGTAAGCTGGAACTGGTCTCGCCCGCCAATGAAAAAGGAACGCATACTTACCAGGTTTCACCCACCGGTCTGTATGCATCCCATCGGTTCTCCAATCATGAATATGAAAGTGTATCGGAATGGGTTAGCCTGCCAAAGCATACCACGATCAAAGATAACGCCGGCGGCAGCGGTGGACGCAGATCCAATCAGACTGGCGCACAGCAGTACCCGGTGAGATTCTTCCAGGTGACAACGGAAGACAATGTGACGATGGACGGCTGGATGGTCCTGCCGAAGAACTTCGACAGCACAAAGAAATACCCGGTCCTTTTTATGGTCTACACGGAGCCCGCATCCGCCACTGTAAAGGACGTTGCCGGCGGCCAGCGGACAAGTTTGTATGCCGGTGATATCGCAGCCGACGGCTATATCCAGATAAGCCTGGACGGCCGAGGGACGCCCGCGCCAAAAGGAGCAGCCTGGCGGAAAGCCATCTACAGGAAGATCGGGATCGTGAACATACGCGATCAGGCCATGGCGGCAAAAAAGATCCTGCAATGGCCTTTTGTCGATCCCGACAGGATTGCGGTATGGGGATGGAGCGGCGGCGGATCGACTACGCTGAACCTTATGTTCCAATACCCGGATATCTATAAGACCGGGATTGCTATTGCGCCGGTGGCCAATCAGCTGTTGTATGACAATATTTACCAGGAACGGTATATGGGGCTGCCACAGGAGAACCGGGAAGACTTTGTCAACGGATCACCGTTATCGCATGTAAAGGGCCTGAAAGGAAATCTGCTCGTTGTCCATGGTACCGGTGATGACAACGTGCACTACCAGGGAACGGAAATGCTGATCAATGAGCTGGTGAAAGAAGATAAGAAATTCCAGGTCATGGTCTATCCTAACCGAACACATGCCATCCGGGAAGGAGAAGGAACGACATTGCACTTGTCGCATCTGTTTACGGATTATCTGAAAGAACACTGCCCCGGCGGAGGACGCTAGACAAAAAGATACATTTTCGAAAGGCCGGGATGAGTCCCGGCCTTTTTATTGCCCGGTCAAGGACGCAGACAATCGCGTAATGGTATTAAGCTTCCGCCACGGCCGTATTCATCAGGTAACTATCGACGTATTCGCTTGGAGATTTATGCGTTACACTTTTGAATACCCGGTTGAAATTGGTGATGCTGTTGAAGCCGCAGTTGTAAGCGACAGTGGCGATACTATCGTAGTTGCCATCGGTCAGCTTCTTGCAGGCTTCATTGATCCGCACCTCGTTGAGGAAGGAGACAAAGGTATGTAAGGTGTGCTTCTTGAAGTAGCGACAAAAGGCCTGAGGCGTCATATGGGCCTGCTTTGCCACGTCTTCCAGCGTAATCTGTTTGTCGTACTGCTGCATGATATAATTATAGATGGCGCCAATGCGAATACCTTCGTGTTCGCTATAAGAGGCGGGCTTGGTGCAGGCGGACAACGGGGTAAGCTCCTGGTAAGAACTGAGCTGCTTCAACAGTTCGATAAAGTGGATCAACTGATCGACACCGGCGCTGTTCTGGATCTTTGTCATGCGCAGCGCAATGTCATTACTATGCTGTGCCGGAACTTTAAACCCGGTCTGCTGGCTTTGCAGAAAATTCTTAAGGTTCTTTATTTCGGGCAGCTCGAAAAAGGAATCGAGCTGACCTTTTACATTGAAAAAGATATTGAGCGTATGCACCCTTTTCTTGCTGGAAGGCTCGAAATAAGACGGGTCACTTTTGAATACGTGCGGTAGGTTAACGCCAAGCCAGTAAATATCCCCTGGACGGAAAGCGTACATATTATTTTCTGCAACCAGGGTCCCTTCGCCCTCCTGCACCCAGGTCAGCTGGATCTCCTGGTGGCGGTGGAGATGGGGATAAAAATGAGGAAGCTCATCTTTTTGCACGATAACGGTTTTGTCATGCGGCACCGGAATGGTGAATTGCAGAACTTTCATCATTGATCAGTTTTATGGACAATATGGTTGTTTTGGTTGCAGGTTAACAAAATATGACCGATGATCAACCTTTTATGAATATAGCGCAATTTACCGATATTATCTTCAGGGAATTAAAATCGGCTAAAAGGTGGTTAAAATACGGTTAGTGAGGTCTTTTTTAGCCGCCGTCCTTCCGGAGCTAAAACTTTTACCCGCCAAGGGCAGGCCCGGCTGCTGCCGATCAATTATCAATAAAAATCGGTTAAAATAAGTGTATGTCCGGACGGCTGCTCCTCTTCCAATTGCGCTTATTTTTGCTCAATGGGAAAAAATGTAGTCGTCATCGGCGGCGGGATCATCGGGCTCAGTTCCGCGTATTATTTACAGAAGGCAGGACATCAGGTAACGGTATTGCAAAGGGAAGATTTCATGGACAATTGTTCTTATGGGAATTGTGGTTATGTCTGTCCGAG
The DNA here is from genome assembly GCA_015654595.1 of Chitinophagales bacterium. GTDB lineage: Bacteria > Bacteroidota > Bacteroidia > Chitinophagales > Chitinophagaceae > Puia. The sequence continues at coordinate 26,504 of JAATGQ010000077.1, forward strand.
TCATTTTATTCCGTTGGCGGCGCCCGGCATCGTAAAGCAAGGCTTGAAGTGGATGTGGAATTCGAGAAGTCCTTTTTACGTGCAGCCGAGGTTGAACAGGAGCCTCTTTGACTGGGGGATGAAATTTATGAAGAGCGCTACATCAGAGCATGTCGAGCGCAGCGCCGTTCCATTACGGGATATCTCATTGCTGAGCCAGCATGAATTTGAGCAAACCTGGTTCAACACCCCTCATTTTGAATTTGCATATGAACATAATGGATTGCTGGAGATCTTCCAGACGGAAGAGGCTGCCGTGCATGCCCGTCATACGGTAGAGAAAGGACACGAGCTGGGATTAGATGTGGAGTTGCTGGATGCGGCTGCTTTACAGGAGAAAGAAGCGCATACGCGCGTCAATGGGATAGGCGCGATCTTTTTTAAATGTGATGCGCATTTATATCCAGACAAGCTGATGCACGGTCTGATCGAACTACTGCGCGCTTCTGGGGTAACGCTTCTTGCTAATAAGGAGGTGATCCGCATCGAGACCGGCGGCGGCCAGGTAAAAAAGCTGATCACCGCGACAGGAGACTTTACCGCAGATGAAGTAGTCGTCGCAACCGGCAGCTGGAGCAGGGAGATGGCGGCGCTGATGGGAACGAATTTGCCGCTTGTTCCCGGCCGGGGTTATTCGGTCACGCTCGAAGACTCACCCTACCGGGTCAACTATCCGTCCATCCTGGTAGAAGGACGTGCAGCCATTACACCGATGGATGGCAACAAGATCCGTTTTGGCGGAACGATGGAGATCACGTCTACGACCACTCCTCCCCGGTATCAGCGGGTAGAAGGGATACTGGCCGCTGTAAAGCGGTTCTTCCCCGAGTTTGATGTAGCCATGCCGGCAAAGGAAAAGATCTGGTATGGCTACAGGCCGGTGTCTGCAGACGGCCTGCCCTATATCGGACGGATCAGCAAATTTAAGAACGTCGTGATTGCAACGGGTCACTCGATGATGGGTTTGAGCCTGGGCGCTGGAACGGGAAAGCTGGTGAGCGAACTGGTGAGTGAACAGCCGACGAGTATCGACGTGCGTCCATACGCAGTAGAGCGATTTGATTAGTTGCAGAGCTATCGACGCCGCCGGTTGCAGATTGGCCTTGTTCAGGCTGTCTTGACTGGATGATGCCGTCGCCATCGCCCGTAGCGGGCTGGCGGTTGAGCCTGTTTTGAATTCGATTTCCAAATAATATATAACTGTCTATTATGAAAAAATTCCTGCTGCTGCAGGGAGGGCTTATTTTTACCCTTCTGACCGGTCATGCCCAGTCGCTTCCGCCTTATCAACCCACCCGGGCAGAAGTGCTCGAACGCTATAAAAAGGCATTATACCTCGATAGCATCGCTCCCCGCTCTATCTTTAAGGCTTCTGTAAGACCGCACTGGTCGACAGACGGTCATTCTTTCTGGTACCGGAATATCGGTCCCGACAGCGCAAAGGAATTTGTACAGGTCGATCTTCAAAAGGGAACGAGAACAATCCTAGCCCAACAACCAAAAGACAGCGGCATCTGGCGCACCAACTTTCATCGGCAGGAAGACAGCCGTTGGGGGGACTTTTCGACAGATTCCACTTCGCCCGATGGCAAGTGGGTAGCCTATATCAAAAACGGGAATGTATATGCCCGCCCGGTCGGCGGCGGCGAAGCAGTCGCATTCACGACAGACGGAGATACCACAAAACCTTATGGCGGTCTGGCCTGGTCACCCGACAGCAAATACGTAGTAGGCTATCATATCAACCCGGTAGAAGATACTCCAGTCTATTATGTCCTGTCTTCCGTAAAGGGAACGACACGCGGACAGTTGAAGTCGCATCCGTATAAACAACCCGGAGACCCCTTCACCACGTATGAAATGTTCCTGTTCACATTGTCGGATAAAAAGGCGCACAAGGTCAATACGCCTCTGATCGATTTCTTTGCCGCGCCGGCCTTACACTGGCGCTGGCACGATTCCCGGTACTTTACGTTCGAACGGGTAGAGCGCGGACATCAGCGCTTCCGGATCTTCGAAGTAGATGCGCAGACGGCGCAAACCAGGACGGTGGTCGACGAGCAAACCAATACCTTTATCTATGAATCGCGTTTGTTTACGCATTACCTGCCGGAAACAAATGAACTGATCATGTCTTCGGAGAAAGATGGCTGGCAGCATCTTTACCTGGTCGATCTGCTCACCGGAAAACAGAAGAAGGAGATTACGTCCGGGGAATGGATCGTGCGGGGTGTCGACAGTATCGACGCGAAAAAACGCGAGATCTGGTTCTCCGCCAGCGGTATGAATCCCGGAGAAGACCCTTATTATATCCATTACTACCGGATCGGGCTGGACGGAAATCATCTCGTGTCGCTGACACCCGAAAAAGCCAACCATATCGTTACGTTTTCTCCCGACCGAAAATACTACCTCGATGCCGCGTCAGAGATCGATGTGCCAACGGTGACGACGCTGCGCCGTACCACAGACGGGCAGAAGGTTTTAACGGTAGAAACGGCGGATGCATCAAGATATCTGGCTGCAGGCCTGCGTTTTCCCGAACCCTTTCATGCAAAGGGCAGGGATGGCATAACAGACATTTGGGGTGTCGTCGTCCGACCGGCAAACTTTGACAGCACTAAGTCTTACCCGGTGGTGGAGAATATCTATGCGGGACCGCAGGATGCGTTTGTGCCCAAGGACTTTACAAGCCGGTATGGCGAAATGCAAAGCATCGCGCAACTAGGATTTATCGTCGTTCAGATCGATGGGATGGGAACTGCCAACCGGTCAAAGGCCTTTCATGACGTCTGCTGGAAAAACCTGGCGGATGCTGGTTTCCCGGATCGGATACTGTGGATAAAGGCGCTGGCGGCACGCTATCCTTATGTCGATGCGACAAGGGTAGGGCTTTATGGAACTTCTGCCGGCGGCCAGAACGCGCTTGGCGGACTGTTGTTTCATCCGGAATTTTATACGGCAGCAGTCGCCTCCTGCGGCTGTCATGACAACCGGATCGACAAGCAATGGTGGAACGAGCAGTGGATGGGCTATCCCGTCGGGAAACACTATGATGAACAGTCTAATGTAACCAATGCAGGAAAGCTCCGCGGCGCCCTGCTGCTGATGGTTGGAGAGGCAGACAACAACGTGCCTCCCGAGTCGACTTATCGGGTCGCCGACGCCTTGATAAAGTCGGGAAAGGTGTTTGAATTTCTGCCTTTGCCCGGCATGGATCATACCGATGGAGGCCCCTATGGCCGGATGGAAAGAAGGGACTTTTTTGTACGCCATCTGCTGGGCGTGGAGCCCCCGCTGCGAAATTCAAATGAGTTAATATCCATGAAGAATTGATTAAAAAGTAATCGATGCTGCCCTGAATGATCCGATATATTTGAGAAACTAACTGCAGTAGAAAATTTTCGGGTCATGGGAGAACAAAAAGTCGCCTTTAAGCAATCGCTTGGATTATTGGACGCTACTATGATCGTAGTAGGATCGATGATCGGTTCGGGTATCTTTATCGTCAGCGCGGATATAACAAGGAGCGTGGGATCGGCCGGCTGGCTGGTCCTGGTCTGGGTCCTGACGGGAGTGCTGACGCTGACGGCGGCTTTGAGTTATGGAGAGCTGAGCGGGATGTATCCAAAGGCCGGCGGACAATACGTTTATCTGAAGGAAGCATTTAACCCCCTGACCGGTTTTCTCTATGGCTGGAGTTTCTTTGCGGTGATACAGGCGGGTTCCATCGCGGCTGTCGGGGTGGCCTTTTCTAAATTTGCAGCTTATCTTTTTCCGGGGCTCAGCGATCATCATGTGCTGCTCGACCTGGGTTTCTTCCAGGTATCCGCCGCACAGGTGACTTCCATACTATTGATTATCGTTTTAACGTTTATCAACACACGTGGAGTAAAAGAAGGGAAATGGATACAGACCATCTTTACGCTGGCCAAGATCGCGGCGCTGGCAGGGCTGGTGGTGTTTGGCTTCTGGCTGGCGGCCCGCAAAGATGTCTGGCAGACAAACTGGAGCAGCGGCTTTGTTCTGGGCCGGCGGGATGGGGGACAGATCCTGCCCTATGTCGGACTGGCGGGACTCGGCGCAATAGCGGGGAGCATGGTGGGCAGTTTGTTCAGCAGCGACTCCTGGAATAACGTGACGTTTATCGCCGGTGAGATAAGAAGACCGGAGCGCAATATAGGATTCAGCCTTTTTCTGGGAACGCTGATCGTGACCGCGATCTATGTCGCGACAAACCTGATGTACATAAGCGTTATGTCTTTGCCGCAGATTGCCGGGGCCGAGAATGACCGGGTAGGTGTCGCGGCAAGCCGGATCATTTTTGGAGACAGCGGGACAAAGGTGATCGCGATCCTGCTGATGATCTCGACGTTTGGCTGTAACAACGGGCTGATCCTGTCGGGTGCCCGCGTCTATTATACGATGGCAAAAGACGGCCTGTTTTTTAAACAGATCGGCGTGCTCAATCGCAATGCGGTTCCCGGAAGAGCGTTATGGATGCAGTGCGTCTGGGCTTCTGTCCTTTGCCTGAGCGGGAAATACAACGAACTGCTGGACTATGTGATCTTTGTGGTGCTGATCTTTTATATCCTGACGATCATCGGAATCTTCCGCCTTCGGATCAGGCGACCGGATTGGCCAAGACCCTACAAAGCGATAGGGTACCCGGTGCTGCCTGCTCTTTACATCGTACTGGCCGGCGCGATCTGCATCCTGTTGTTCATCTATAAACCGAAGTTTACCTGGCCCGGTTTGTTGATCGTGCTGCTGGGAATACCCATCTACTATTTTATAACAAGAGATAAGCGTGCCGTGCCTGCCGCTGCCGCGAAAGATTAAGCTGGCATTTATGCTGGTTTTGGTTAATGAATCCCCGCTAGTCCTGGCGGGGTTTTTATTAGGGGCGTACTATGAAGCGGCAGCCTTCCTGACATGAAGACTGCGATTCTTCTTTATCGCATTGATGTTCTTATCCGCCCAGGCCGTCAGATCGATGATCAGCGGCAGCAGGCTCTGCCCAAGCTCGGTGAGCTGGTATTCTACCCGCGGCGGTATCTCCGGGTACATTTTGCGGGAGATAAGCCCATCGGCTTCGAGACTTCGCAGCGTGACGGTCAGCATTTTCTGAGAGATATCCGCGATCGTTCCGCTAATTTCATTAAAACGCAGGGTGCCGTGTTCCCCAAGCATAATGATGACGAGTGTCGACCATTTGTCGCCAAAGCGGTTCAAGACCTGTCTCACAGGACAGTTTTCCACGTCCTTATATTTTTCTGTATTAATTTTCATTTCTAATTCATTGACTTCCAACAATAGTTTCTTCGAGGTAAGTCCGTTGCCGGAAAGTGCCTTCTTGGCCGCTGATCAGTTTACTTTTACCTTTAACTCTCTAAAGGTAACTAAATAACATAAAAAATGAAAGTTGCATTGATTGGAGCTACCGGCTTTGTCGGAGCAGCTCTTTTAAAAGAACTACTGGATCGCGGTCATGAAGTCACTGCTATCGCCCGTCATATTGAGAAGCTGCCGGCGAACGAGCATCTGCATCCAAAAAAAGGAGACGTGATGGACCCCGCACAGGTAGCGGAATTGGTAAAGGGACACGATGCGGTGATAAGCGCGTATAATCCTGGCTGGTCGAATCCGGATATCGGTACCGACATTCCAAAAGGTATGCTCGCGATAGAGCAGGGCGTTGAGAGATCCGGCGTAAGGCGATTCATCGTTATCGGCGGCGCAGGAAGTCTGGAGATCAATGGTGTCCAGCTGGTGGATTCGCCCCAGTTCCCCGCGGAATACAAAGTTGCTGCTTCGGCCGTTCGGGATTATCTGAACGTGATCCGGAAGAACACGGTTTTGGACTGGACATTCTTTAGCCCGGCCATCCTGATGAATCATGATACGGCCGGTGTTCGCCGCGGACACTATCGGACAGGGCTGGATAACCCGGTATTCGATGAAAAGGGACAGAGTGTGTTGTCCGTGGAAGACCTTGCGCTTGCCGTTGTAGATGAGCTGGAGCAGCCCAGGCATATCAGGCAAAGATTTACTGCAGCGTACTAAGCGCGTTGCGCAGTACCCCTCCGTTCACATCGATATGGTCGTCCTTCTGGCCGACGCCAGCAATCTGCCCCATCACGGCCGGTGGCCGGGCGGACCCCGCCGACGCAGCGCGGACGTAGCGATGGGGCGACGTTTATCATAGCGTGCGCCGCATACTTGATTCGCGGACGATAAGCTGCGTCTGTAGAACCTGCTTCTGGAACTGGGTGACGGGGCGTCTTGCTTCGATCAGCCGGATCAGCAGGTCCGTGGTCAGCTGACCCATTTCGAGGGCAGGCTGGATGATAGCCGTGAGGGAAGGCGAGAAGATCTCCGCGGATATGGAGTTGGTGAAGCCTACAAGGGCCATCTCCTGCGGTACTTTTATTTTCATTTGATGAAGCAGGCTGAGGGTGGTGGTACTCAGCCGGTCGGATGCTGTGAGAATGGCGTCCGGCCGATCGGATAGATCAACCAGTTCTGTCAGCGCCTGGCGGGTCTCTTCGGGGATCATGCCGCCGTGCTGACAGAATTTTATATGACGCGCATCGGGTTTAAGCCCTGCATCGGTCAACGCTTTTTTGTAGCCTTCCAGCCGCTCCTGCGTGATGGACAGGCTGCTGCTGCTGGTGATATGGGCGATACGCCGGAATCCTTGTTTCAAAAGATGGAGGGTGCCTTCGTAGGCGCCCTTTTGGTTGTCTGCAACGACCTGGTGGGTAGCGATGCGGTCCGTAACCCTGTCGAAAAAAACGATGGGAAGACCTTTGTCGTGGAGTTGGATCAGGTGGTCTACATTTTTTGTTTCTGCGGAGAGGGAGATGATCAACCCGTCTACAGACCGGGAGGACAGGTGAGCGCTGTTGGCAATTTCCCTTTCGTAAGACTCCTGGCTCTGGGTGATAATGACGTTGTAGTCTTTCTGACGGGCGACAGACTCGATGCCATTGATGACCTGGGAAAAGAAATTGTTGTCGATATTGCAGACGATGACACCGATTGATTTACTCCGGCCCCTCTTTAGGCTTTGGGCGATCGGATTAGGTTTATAGTTGTGTTCCCGGGCATATTCCAATACCTGTCTTTTCGTCTCCTCACTGATCTCATGACTACCCCGTAATGCCTTGCTGACGGTGGATATGGATAATTTCAGCGCCTTGGCGACGTCTTTTATGGTAATGGCCTCAAATTTCATATAGCGGGCGACTGGTAGCTGGTCGCAAACGTTTTCGTAAAAAAAGTCGTTTTATTCTCCCGAACGTATTGAATAACAACGTAGACTTGTTTGATTTATCATAAAGGTAACGAACTGTTGACGAATTTCTTATGAGCAATCTTTTTAATCTTAGCGGAAAGACAGCACTGGTTACGGGATGTAACAAAGGGATCGGCCGGTCGATGACGCTCGCGCTGGCAGAAGCCGGCGCCGATATCGCTGGCGTTTCGGGTTCCCTGGCCTTACAGGGGAGTGCCATTGCAGGAGAGGTAGAGGCGCTGGGCCGGAAATTCACGGCCTATCAGGCCGATCTGACGGACAGAACAGCTTTATACGACTTTATCGGGGCCGTTAAAAAGAATCACCCCGTCATCGACATCCTGGTCAACAACGCCGGTATGATCCTGCGGCAGCCTGCCGCAGAGCATTCCGATGAATATTGGGACAAGGTATTGTCGGTTAATCTGGACGCGCCCTTTATCCTGGCCAGAGAGTTTGGAAAGGAGATGATCGCTCGCCGGCAGGGCAAGATCATTTTTACCTGCAGCCTGTTGAGCTTTCAGGGGGGGATCAACGTGCCGGGATATGCGGCAAGCAAAGGCGCGTTGAGCAGCCTTATAAAAGCGCTTAGCAACGAATGGGCTGCACATAACGTAAATGTAAATGGAATTGCTCCGGGCTATATCAGTACGGACAATACAGATGCTTTACGCAAGGATCCTGTCCGGAGCAAGTCTATCCTGGACCGCATACCGGCAGGTCGCTGGGGCGAGCCCGAAGACTTTAAGGGGCCGGTGGTCTTTCTCGCTTCGGAAGCCGCGTCTTATGTGAACGGAACGATCCTGACGGTTGACGGCGGATGGATGGGGAGATAGGCTGCGAAGATGCCGGGCGGCAAACTTTGAATAAAATAACGACCATGGAAATAAGATACGAACATAGCCCGAAAGAAGTTCGGGGAATGACGACTGAAGAGCTTCGCCAGTCTTTTCTGACAGAAACGCTGATCGAAACAGACAGGATCAAGCTGATGTATACGCACTATGATCGTGTGATCATGGGCGGAGCGCAGCCCGTAAAGAGCGCCCTGACGCTGGAGACGCATCCGGAGTTAAGAGCCGATTTTTTCCTGCAGCGCCGTGAGCTGGGTATCATCAATGTCGGAGGAAAGGGGAAGGTATATGCAGATGACGCCTCCTGGCCGCTGGATAAACTGGATTGTCTTTATATAGGAAAAGGAGTGAAGTCGGTGCGTTTTGAAAGCGAGGATGCAGCAGCTCCCGCCGCTTTCTACCTGTTGTCCGCGCCTGCGCATGCTTCATACCCCGTACAGTTTCTGCCAAAAGAAAAAGCATTGCCGACGGACATGGGCTCCCTGGAAACTTCGAATGCGCGTACCATTTATAAATACATCCACGCGGATGGTATTCAAAGCAGCCAGCTGGTAATGGGACTAACCATTCTGAAGACCGGCAGCGTCTGGAATACGATGCCCGCGCATGTACATAGCCGTCGGATGGAAGCTTATTTTTATTTCGACGTATCCGAACAGCAGCGCGTTTTTCATTTTATGGGACAGCCGCAGGAAACACGCCATCTGCTGGTGGCTAACCACCAGGGGATCGTTTCTCCGCCCTGGTCGATCCACTCGGGCTGCGGAACGGGCAACTATTCATTTATCTGGGGAATGGCCGGAGAGAACTATACCTATACCGATATGGATCCTGTGGCCATCCAGGACTTGCGGTAATGCCGGGTAACAGGCGCGGATACACCCCGCGCTTGTTATAATGTCTAAACTAAACTATCTTGAGCACTACTAATTTGCCGTATGACGATTCTAAACGCTTCCATAGGCCGGTATAGATGGACGATCTGCTCTCTCCTCTTTTTTGCTACTACTATCAATTATCTTGATCGCGCTGTTATTGCCCTCCTGAAATCTACCCTGACCGAACAACTTAAATGGGATGACGGCGACTATGCCAATGTAGAGATCGCGTTTAAAATTTCCTATGCGCTCGGTTTGCTGGGCGCAGGCCGTCTGATCGATAAGATGGGGACAAAGCTGGGCTATGCATTAGCTACCACCGCATGGAGTATCGCCGCTATCAGTCATGCGTTCACGAATACGGTTTTTGGATTTGGCGTGGCGAGAAGTGCGCTGGGTGTCAGCGAAGCCGGCAACTTTCCTGCGGCGATCAAGACGGTAGCCGAATGGTTTCCCAAAAAGGAGCGGGCTTTGGCGACGGGTATTTTCAATTCCGGCGCTAATATCGGAGCAATAGTGGCGCCTTTAACTGTTCCCTGGATGGTCGTACATTGGCACTGGGAATGGGCATTTGTCGTTACTGGCGGATTGGGTTTTATCTGGCTGATCTTCTGGTTTATACTATATGAGATACCCGCAAAGCAAAAGCGTTTGTCTGCCAAAGAGCTGGCGTATATCAATAACGATGGGAAAGACGGTCACGCCGGGGCCGCAGAGGCGGATCTAAAAATGCAGGCCGGGCCGACGGATTCGACGCCCAAGCTTTCCTGGGGCCGGCTGTTGACATTCCGGCAGACCTGGTCATTTGCGCTGGGTAAATTGTTGACCGATCCGATCTGGTGGTTTTATCTGTTTTGGCTGCCGGACTTTCTGGAGAGCCAGTATGGATTGAAGGGGGAAGCCGTTTCGCTTCCTGTGGCCCTTGTCTATACCATGTCTACCGTTGGCAGCATCTGGGGCGGATGGGTACCGATGCGCCTGATCAATAAAGGCTGGCCGGTATTTCGGGCCAGAAAGACATCGATGTTTATTTATTCCCTTTTTGTATTGCCGATCGTGTCGGCACAGGCGCTTGGCAGCGTCAATATGTGGCTGGCGGTAATTGTTATCGGGATTGCCGCCGCTGCGCATCAGGCCTGGAGCGCCAATATCTTTACTACGGTGTCGGATATGTTCCCGAAAAAGGCGACGGCAAGCGTTACGGGGATTGGCGGTATGGCTGGCGCTTTGGGAGGGATCTTACTTTCTGCATTGGTCCAGAAGAATATGTTTGTCTACTATCGCAGTATCCATAAGATCGAAATTGCCTACTATATCATGTTTGGGGTGTGCGGCGGCGCCTATTTGCTGGCCTGGTTCGTAATGCATTTTCTTACGCCGAAGATGAAGCCCGTCGTTTAAAGCCGTCCGCCGATCTGGCCCGCTGCGCCCGCCGGTCCGCTACGCTCGTCCGCTACGCTCGTCCGCTACGCTCGTCCGCTACGCTCGTCCGCTACGCTCGTCCGCTACGCTCGTCCGCTACGCTCACCTCCCTAACCTCGCCTGCGGATGCAGGCCTTCCGACCTGCTGCGGTCTTGTGCCGACGATACCGATCTCGTCCGGTACGCGTATCTTTCTTTTTGCCCGTGCAGACAAAGGGCCGGTAGAGAGCTTGTCGCTGGCGGCAACGATGGCATCGGC
>JAATGQ010000091.1 GCA_015654595.1 Chitinophagales bacterium
TAATTGATGGCAACATCGGCGCCTTCTCTTGCAAAGGCAATAGCTGCAGCCCGTCCCATTCCAGAGTCGCCGCCTGTGATCAGCGCTTTCCGGCCGGTCAGTCTGCCTGAGCCCTTATAGCTCTTTTCACCGTGATCCGGTATGGGATCCATTTTACTCGCCAGACCTGGCCAGGGTTGAGATTGTCCGTTAAAAGGCGGTTTGGGATATTTTTGGGTAGGATCTTCCAGATCTGTTTTTTGATCGACGTTCATGGTGAATTTTTGGAAAATCGGACTCAAAGGACATGCCACCCGATAGCGGACTGCAGCGCATCCTTCACCGCGTCGCTATACTGCCGCATTTCGGCGCTTGTGCCCGGGAAGGCGGGCGCTAGCGGCTGTTCGGGAAAGGCATGGAAGACCTGGGTGCCATACTTTATTTCCAGCGTTTTGTCGCAAGGGAAGATCGTGTACTGCAGGTGGCTTCCACGGTCCATTACGTCGACACTGGCTTTGTGCTTTTCGCCTTTAATAGTAAACGAGAGCTCGAATCGATCTTTGTGCATGGTGTTGATGATTTGTTGGGGAGGTAGGAAACGACTTCCACATTAATAGCATGCTCATCAAAAACCAGACCCGCTACAATTCACGGGGAGAGGGGGATGGCATGAGCTTTTGATCTTAAATTGAAAAGTAAAAGTCATGGCCACTCAAGTACAAAACACACCGAAAGACGCACTGAATTCGAAGCTGCGTGAATTTTTCATAGAGCAGCTTCAGGATATTTACTGGGCAGAAAAGAAGCTTGTCAAGACCTTACCCAAATTATCGGATGCTGCGCATTCCGATGAACTCCGGGCCGCATTCGACAGTCATCTGACCGAGACCGAAGGACATGTCAGCCGGCTGGAGCAGGTGTTTGATCTGCTGGGCGAAAAAGCCGAAGCCAAGGAATGTCCTGCGTTAAAGGGGATAGCCGAAGAAGGCGAGGAGATAATAGATGAGACAGAGAACAGCACTGCACAACGTGACGTCGGATTGATCTTCGCCGGTCAGAAAGCCGAACACTACGAGATCGCTACTTATGGCGCCTTGCTGCAGCTGGCAAAGGAAATGGGACAGAGCGAAATCGCTGATCTGCTCAGCCAGACGCTGGCAGAAGAAAAGAAGGCAGATGAAAAGCTGACAGAACTGGCGACCAGCGGGATCAATCGGGATGCCGCGCAGGAAACGGCAGATTAATCCCTTTTTTCAAAGCAACGCTATTGTCGATGTCCATATATCGTCCGTAGTTGGGCATCGATCGGTTAGCTATTCTTTAGATAAAGGGTAATTTATCCTTTTTGCTTCCATAGCGTCCTTGGAAAATTTCCTGATGGCGCCGCAGCCCGCTGCGGCGCCATCTTCGTATGCGATTATGGAAAGCTTATTCGGAGCGAAAGATATTAAAAGTTATAATTTTGCGGGCCATGCCGAATACCTATTTTCAATTTAAGCAATTCACTATTCACCAGGATCAGTGTGCGATGAAGGTGTGTACCGATGCCTGTATCCTGGGCGCCTGGTTTGCCGAAAAAGCGCCCGCTTATGCCCAGGTACTGGATATCGGCAGCGGCACGGGGTTATTGATGCTGATGCTGGCCCAGAAGCATAAAGGGGAGATAAGGGGTATAGAACTGGATCTCAATGCTTACCGGCAGCTGAAAGACAATATCGGGCAAAGCCCCTGGAAGCAGATGTTAAAGGTGTTCCCCGGGGACGTACGCACTTTTTCCTTTCCGCATAAGTTCGATTTTATCATTACCAATCCCCCCTTTTTTGAAGGCGACCTGCCCTCTGTCTCCGAAGCGGAGCAGTTGGCTAAGCATAGCCGCGAGCTGACCTTAACGGATCTGTTGACGGTCATCGACGAAAATCTTTCTCCCGAGGGCTCCTTTGGGATACTGCTTCCCTATCATCGCAGTGAATGGTTTGAAAAGCAGGCTGCGCAGGACCATGGTTTTTTTCTACGGGAGAAGCTGTTGGTTCGCCAGACGCCGCGACATGATTTCTTCCGGAGCATCCTCTATTTTTCACGCCGCCGTGAGAATTTCGTGCCGACGGCCGAGCTGGTTATCCAGAAAGGGGAGGGGGGATATACGGAGGATTTTGTCGAGCTGATGAAGGACTATTACCTGTATCTCTGACTGCTTCTTCCGCACTTCGGCAGGAGCTTTTTATTTATCGTTCAGCGGTTTTTTCTACACCTGCTTTCCTGCTGCGTAATCTCTCAAATAACCAAATGGCGCTGTCAGTTCTCCTTTGCTGACCATTGTCGCGCGCTGGATTGCCGGCGAGCCTGCCCGGATCAGCGGTTCGAGGACGTGTTTGATCAATTGTTCGCCAAAATATCGCGAGGCATCCCGCGGCAGTTCGTTGGGCAGGTTGCCGACGGCCATGACATCAACTGATCCTGGCAGATAAGGCGCTGTCTTATCCCTCGTAATTCGGTCAACCCCATAGACCGGATCGTTCATCGGCGAGTCTCCAAGGTTGCAGGGGATTGATCCTTCGAGATCGTCCGTGATATCGGCAATGGTCTGTATCCTGAATTGCGGTGAAGCCATGTCTTCCCATTCAAAAAGGCGTGGCATTTGTTTATCCCAGTAAATCCCGTTCATCAGGATATCGGCGGTCTGCGTATAGGAACCGAAACGGCAGCAGTAATCCTGTGGGTGGAGATGGAAATCTTCCCGCTGATAGGGATTCCCCCCGCGATGTTCGTATAAGGAGGCGCCTTTTAACTGTGTAAATACGGGGTAGGCAAAACCGCGTTCCAGGAACTCGTCGGGTTCCACTTCGACGATCTCCAGCAGGTTCATGATCTCCAGAACGCCATGTGCAACCCGCCCACTGCCGGTAACAGCCACTTTTATATTGGGAATACGAAGACCGAAGTAGGTATGGATCAGTTCCTGGAAGCTGGGCTGTTCGTGTACCCGGCCAAGCTGATAGAGACTGGTACGGCGTCCATAGGCCATGATGCCGTTGTGGGCGCCGACTACACCCGCAAAAAAACCAAACCCAAGGATCCGCTGACCGTCCTCGTGCTCAAGACACTCATAGTCGATCAGCGTGATCTTTTTGTCCAGGATCGTCCGGAACATCGCTTGATTGGTAAGCTGCTGTTTCTTTGTGTGGGAGAAAAAAAGGTAAGTCTTGTCGGCGATCAGATTGGCGGCAGGCACTTCCTTTATACCCAGAAGAATGTCGCAGCCGGAAATGTCATCGATGACTTCGATACCCGCGTCCCGGTATTCCTTGTCGGTATAACAGCGGTTTGGCGATGACTGGACCGTAATCCGGACATCGGCCGCCTTTTGGTGGATCCATTTACATTGGGCCGGGGTCAATGCCACTCTGTTATCAGCGGGTACTTTCCCTTCGCGTAATAAGCCTATTCTGGTCATTCTTAGCGAGTTTACAAACAATCGAAGATGATAAAGATAGAATTTTTTCCTTTCCTTTTTGGACAAGAAAGTTGAAACCCGTAATATTGCATCCCGCTTTAAAGCAGCGTTGCTTTTTGGCGTTTGAGCCCAGATGGCGGAACTGGTAGACGCGCTAGACTCAAAATCTTGTTATCGAAAGGTAGTGCAGGTTCGATTCCTGTTCTGGGCACTCGTTTTATAAAACCCTCTTTGCCAGAGGGTTTTGTATTTGAGGGAATAAAGTAAAATATAAAAACAATTCAGGATCAATCTTTACCGGGTTCGATTCCGGTAAGATCTCTTAACCTCTCAGGTATGATATTCCCTGTTGCAATCAGATTGTCATGATGATTGATACAAATCAACCAATCGTACTTCTTGGAAGCAATGTACAATTCGTCCATATAACTGCATTCTTCTATCACTTTTCGAATAGCCTTTATTTTGCCCTGGTAAAACCAAAATTTATCTTTATCTCCGTTAACAAAGAACCATAGGTCTTCAGCAACGTCGACCAATTGCTCCAGCATTTCAAGGGGATAAGACACCGGGCTGTAAGCTTCATCCAACTTGAAATATTCCCATAGCCAGACTGGGCGGCTTGTCGGGTGATCAAGCCGGCAAAATGTATGGTAAATATTTTCCTCTATTTTTTGCCATTCATCATGAATACCCAGCGCTTTAAAATCATCTGGTGAAATATCATTTTCCCTAACGATCATTTCAATATCAGCCCTTAAGTTCTCCCATTTCTTACGCTGTAACATATTAGTCAAATAAAAACACATTTATTTTAAGGGATCTGCTTCAGGAGCTCTTGCAGTTCTTTATTGGAGATATCGCCCTGTTCAGATTTATCGTATATCGAAAGTA
>JAATGQ010000196.1 GCA_015654595.1 Chitinophagales bacterium
CATCACCGCTTCCACAGTCATCCCTAACCGAACAGTACGCTATACCGCTCAAGGCTATAGCGTATACAATGACGGATACCAGCTCTTCAAACTTTTACAGGCCAAATTCAGCCGCTGAGAGGCGGCCGCATGCGAGCTTTAATGCAGCCTTCAAGGTATCCGGCGCCTCGGAATACAAACGGCGCTCCTCAAGAAGGTACGCCCAAAAATACAAACGGGCGCCCCAGCAAGCGCCCGTTATTTTTAGGCTTTCGCCCATTTCCCGGCAAAGATCACTTCGCCGGGCTCTTTCTTATCCGGCAAAGAGAACTCCGCCGAACATTGTTTTTTCGCCCAGTGAAGAGAACTCCGCCAGGCGTCGTAAGGATCGATTATTTCCGGCAAAAGCAAAGGTCTTTTGCCTTTGCCGGCACCGTTAAAAATTACCTCAACACAAAGCTCAAAGACATGATCGCTATATCAAGCAGAATCCCAAGCAAAAAGAAAGGAATCGTATATTTTGTCGGCAATGACGCCAGATTCGTAACAACAACCAGCGCCAGCGCAGCCATAGCGCCAACGATCAAGCCAAACAAGGCCCCATTCATCAATACAACTGCCATCGTGATAGGAAAAAAGAAAGCCGTCATCGACATAACAGCAATGCCTACCCAGGCTATATGATTGGCAGCATCCTGGTTTTCGGCCCAACGAAAGAAACGTACAACTCCGGCTGCTTCGCGTTCTTCGTGATTATGTAAATGGATAGAATGTGATGTTTCAGCGATATATGACATAATGTTTAATTTTATGACACAAAAATCGCTCGCCTGACCAACACAATAACTGACGACCGTCAAGCGGCAAAATGATCTTACTCACCCTCGTTAAACCGCCCGGCCAATATCCAGTTTTAACAAAGCCCCCTAATTATCTTTTGTCATCCACCCGCCCGCTCCGCAGCCGTAGGATCTTCATTGCCTTAGTCTGATTTTTGCTACATTCATAACAGGCCCGGAAAGCCCCGCAAAGGTAGAACAAGCCCGATAAATTCCGCGATCAACGCATCCAATATGAACCGCGCTCCGACATACTGGCTTACCCGATTCCTGATCCTGCGTCTGCTGGGCGCCGTCTACGCCATAGGCTTCCTGGCTGCTATCGACCAGGTCCTCCCGCTGATCGGCTCGCACGGCCTTCTCCCGGCAGATGACTACCTTCGACGCATCACCGGCTGGCTCGGCTCCCGCTCCGCAGGCTTTTTAAAATTACCTTCCCTTTTCTGGTTTGGACACTCCGACACGATCCTGATCCTGTCCGCCTGGATAGGCCTTATCCTGTCCTGTCTCGTACTGGCCGGCTATGCCAACGCCATCATCATGACCATCCTATGGATGCTCTACATGTCTTTTATCAATATCGGCCAGGAATGGTATGGCTATGGATGGGAGATCCAGCTGCTCGAAACAGGCTTCCTCGGCATCTTCCTATGCCCACTGCTCGATGCCCGCCCCTTTCCCAAAACAGCACCTCCCTTTCTGATCATCCTCCTCTTCCGCTGGCTTATCTTCCGTATAATGATCGGCGCAGGCTTGATCAAGGTGCGTAATGACCCCGCCTGGCGTTCCGCCACCGCCCTTTACTATCACTTCGAAACCCAACCCCTACCCGGCCCGCTGAGCCGCTGGTTTCACTTTCTGCCACACAGCGTATTACGCATCGGCGTATGGTTTAACTGGCTCGCAGAACTGATCGCGCCTTTATTCTCATTCGGTCCAAGACCGGCCCGTCATGCCGCCGGTATTATCATGATCCTGCTGCAGATCATCCTGATCCTGAGCGGCAACCTCTCTTTTCTCAACTGGCTTACCATCATACCGGCGCTGGCTTGTTTCGACGATGGCTTTTGGGCAAAGATCTTACCCCGATCGCTTACACAAAAAGCAGCAGCCGCACAAGCACAAGCCGCCCAAACGAAAACACCCCGGGCCGGGAAGATCACCATCTGGATCGTAACTGGTTTGATCGGACTGCTCAGCATCCAACCCACTTTTAACCTGTTGTCCTCCCGACAGATCATGAACAGCTCCTATGATCCCCTCAACCTCGTTAATACCTACGGCGCCTTTGGCTCGGTGGGACGCCAGCGGCTGAACGTGATCTTCGAAGGAACGATGGATTCCATCCCAACCGACAGCGCGCACTGGATACCCTATCCCTATAAAGGACTCCCCGTAGCGCTCGACAAACGTCCGCCACAGATAGCGCCTTATCAGCCAAGACTCGACTGGCAAATGTGGTTTGCGGCAATGTCTGCCGCCGACGAGTATCCGTGGACCTATACGCTGATCGATAAACTCCTTCACAACGATGCTGCCATCCTCAGCCTCTTCGCCGACAACCCTTTCCCACAAAAACCGCCTCGCTATATCCGCGCAATCCTCTATCGCTACAAATTCACACCACCCGGCACCAACGGTGACTGGTGGGAAAGACAACGCGTCGGCGAGACCTGGCTTCCCCCAATGGCAATCGGCGATCCCCGCCTCCATCCACAGCCTTAACATTCTTTTAGGAGGGCAGGCGCAACGGTTTTTTCTGATTTCCTCTCAAAGTAGAAACCCTAACTCTGATCATGAATCGAAAGACGCCGATCCTGCTATGCCTACGTTATACGTTTGGAAAGAAAATGCAGCGGTAAATGGCGCGATAAAATAGCAGCGCTTATTTGAACTTTAATTTCTCAACGAGGTTTTTGAAATACTGCGGGCTCCAGATCTTAAGCACTGAATCGTCCGGGATAAAACGAACAATATCCTCCCGGATACCTTCGAAGGAAACTGAATCTATCCTATTATTTATTAATTGCCTTACTTCGTCCTGGGAGATCGTTTCTCCTGGCCAGTTGCCTGTGTCTTTTGCGCGAAGTAAAAAATGATGCAAGTCCAGCGGCACGCCTTTCTTGACATACCATTCGAAATCGTACCAGTCTCGCCCTTTTACCCTCTGCTTCCAATTCCTGAAAAGCAACGCATGCATCTTTCCGGCAAAAAGACTCGATAAGGTAAAACATTTCACATAGAATGAGAAGGGCTTCAGCAATAACTTCTCCTCCGTCTCAAATCCCAACGGCGGCTCCCTGTCAACTTCCAGTTTGATTTTTATAGACGGTACAGTCTGAATACCCGACTGCGGCAAGATCCCTTCCAATACCAACTCCTTCCATACAGTTTCCGATTTGAGGAATGCCGAATCAATATTCGATAAAGCCGTTTTTTTCTTTTCCTTTATAACAACATCCATCCCTATTGCCTTAAACTCTACAACTATACTTTCAAAATAGGGCTCTAAGGAAAAGTCCGCATCCACTTCCAGCAAAGAAAAATCAAGATCCTCCGAAAATCGATTCAGACCATAAAATATTCTCAATGCCGTACCCCCATATAAGGCCGCCTTTTCAAAAAAACCCGCTCTCTGGAGACCAGCAAGCGCAACCTCCTGCATGATCTCACGCAACGCAGCTTCTGCATCATCCTTATTACCGGGTTTATATTCCTGCATCCACTCTTTGATCATAACGTGCGGAGGGTTTTTACAAGCATTTCCAAACTACTCTTCTTAGGAGCGTCGCTGCTCCACAAAGAGATCTCCTGCACCTTAAGTCTGCGCAACATCTCCTCATCTATTCTCAAATCCTCAATCAAGAACTCCTTTGTCTGCCTGGTACTTCTGAGAAAGACACCAGATGTCATTACAATCTTATCGCATAGCGCCTTTTCGGGAGTAGCCATTAATACCACCTGCCTGGCGGTAAGGGACACTCTTTGAATTCCAAAAGAGTAATATGGCAAAGATGCATGGGCATAACTGAACCTACCCATCTTTGTCTTATAGGTCTTTGTTGATTTAACCGTCACCGAACTGATCTCGTATACCCTTTCAGGTATCAAGCCCCAATAAGAAAGTGCGGTTTCCAAAGAAATATAACTTGGCCCCCAAAGATGATTAGCAATCAGAAAAGGATCAGGTCCAACCATATTCGCCTTTGGTCCCGGAACATACAGGCCGTTCTTTATGGCAGTAAGCTCGCCCTTGCTCACCAGTTCACTAATCTTATCATTAGGCCGCTTATATCTTTTTAGAAGGCCCGTGACCAGTTGATGAGTCAAGGGGCTTTCTGCATATTGTCGAATATCATCGCTAAAGCCCATGTTGTAAAATTATTCCACAAAAGTCGGAATATTTCCGACTTTGTACTAATTTTCTCACATATAATTGTAAAATTTTACCTCAATTATCGGAATTTATCCGATTTTACTCTAAAAAATTTACATAGCGGGAAGGTTGCCCAAATCTAATCAACGGATTATCTTTGACCCTGAACTTTACATCCCAATATGCGACCAGTCCACTTCTATTCCATCGTTGTATCCTGTATCCTGCTATCCTCCTGCGTCAGCACCAGTAAATATAAAGCCATGCAAAGCGAAGCCGCCAAGTATGACACGCTTTACAACTGGTCCATGCAAACCCTGAAAAAATGCCAGGACGAAAATAAAAACCTGAATGACCAGAAGACGGTCATGAAGCAAAAGATGAATGAAATGGATGAGATCGTCACGGTTACCAAGGAAACCGACGCACAGCTCAAACAGCAGCTTTCTGCCCTTTCCGCCATCAGCAGCGCCCAGGCAGAAAGTCTCCGCAAGTCGATGGACAACATCGGCGCAAAGGACAATTATATACAGGACCTCCGCCTGGCCGTTACACAACGCGACTCAAAGAATATGGCCGTCCTGATGGAACTGAAGTCCATCCTGGGGGAAGCGGCCGCCTCCGTAAAGATCGTCGACGGCGCAGTGTATGCCACCGTTGCCGACTCTCTGCTCTTTAGCTGCGACACGATCGCCTGCACCCTCAAATCGAAAAAGATCGTCAGTCGTATCGCCCGGGTACTCAGCGACCAGCCCAGCATGACCTGCACCGTCGAAGGCAACGGCGACAGTCTTTCCGACAACTGGGACCTCCCCGTAAACCGGGCCACGCTCGTCGTCCGCATGCTGCAACGTGATTTCAATATCACTCCTTCCCGTCTGAACGCTACCGGCCGCAACCAGTACGTCGCCCCAGCGCGCAATTATGACCTCGACAGCGCCATTTCCGCGCTGAAAACAAACCAGAACAGCCCCGTCCATGTCGACGCGGCACCCGCCACACTTACTGCCGCTAAATCCGACTCTGCCGCGCAGTCTACAGCGGCCCAGTCCACGGGGAAGACAGACACATCCCTGGCAGCCGCTAACCAACCCAAAGCCGACTCTTCGCTTGCAACGGCTCCAAAGACCGATACGGCCGCAGTTTCCGCTGCAAACCCATCCGACAGCGCCAAAACCGATTCCGCTGTTGCCGTCGCAGCCGTCAAATCCGATACAGCCGCAGGTCAGTCTATCGCAAAGACGGACACCGCCCTTGCTGCCGCCAGCCAGCCAAAAGCCGATACAGCGCTCGCAGTCAGTACAGACTCAACGGCAGGCACTTCGTCCGGGATTTTGCAGCCAGATACCACCGTCGGCGCTTCTGTAACGCCAGCGGTCGTGCATCCGGCCACCTTCACGCGTTTTATATTCTATCCGCCAACCGAAAAATTACAACGCCTGCTCGAAGGCAAACGCGAACAATCCAGCCAGCCCGCGCCCTCTGAAACAGGCGCAGCAGCAAACGTTCCTGCTTCCGCCAGCGTGACCAACCAACAAGCCACCAACCAATAAGCCGCAGGCGGCCACAGCAGAATCCCCTCTATCACACCAGAGCAAGCCGCAAGCCGCGTCAACCACCGCCAGTGGCCATACCTCTGCAGCGCCAATATTCGCCAGCGCCGCCAGCGTAAGCTGCGTCAACCAGCCGCACCCGCGCCAGCGCCATCTGCCCCGCACGCCCATCCCCCAAAATAACACGCTTTTGGGTTAATTCTGCACACACGCTAAATCTTGCAAAAACGGAAAGACGACTGCATTATTTTTACCAAACCTAATTGATCATGATCAACTTCATGCCTATCAATCCCCTTGCCCTAACCGTAAAAGGTATCGTCGTAAAGACGATACCTTTTCTTATTTTCGTCGACCATTTATACGATTATGATCACAGCCTATCACCTCTTTACCGGCCCTGACGGCGACTCCCACGTTACAAAAGGCCATATCACACCCGGAGCGCTTACCCCATCCAAACACATCTATTTCCAGGAAACGGCGCCGCATTCTTCCTCCGACTGGCATAACGCCCCCACCACCCAATACGTCATCACGCTATCGGGGACTCTCGAGTTCACCACCCACGGCGGCGAAACCTTTACCCTCCAACCCGGCTACGTACTCGTAGCCATGGATATCACCGGAACAGGCCATACCTGGCGGCTGATCGACGACGCTCCATGGAAACGCGCCTATATCCCCTTCGAAGAAGGAGTGGATACACACTTTGTGGCTGGCGAATAACCCGCTGCTACTTAATGATAAATGTAAAGCTCTACCCGACGGTTCTTTTCCTGCTCGGCATAGTCGGTCGATTTTCCACGCCCTTCCGTGCCGATCTTTGCCGCAGGGACCCCATATCGCTTCCGCAATAAAAGCCCAACCGCATCAGCCCGTCTCCTCGACAGTTCCTGGTTGTACAAAAGATTGCCGACACTATCGGTATATCCCGCCACCAGTATCTGACGAACATCGGATGCCGTCAGCTGTTTCTCATACTTATCCAGGATATCCTCGCTCGCCAGGCTATAACTATTGAATTGAAAAAGGACATTAGAAATGACCACGGTATCGATCTTCGGCGATACCAAAGCCACAGTCACTCCTTTCGCCATATCCGGCTTCGGCAAATGATCATGCCTGGCTTTCACTGCATACAAGGAATCTTTTACAACCTCATATTGCCCGCAACCCTGGCTTCCAACCGGAAGCACCCGCAGATCATCGATCAGTACCGATACCTTTCCGGTCAACCCCTTTCTTTGCAGGATCGCACGGTTCGCCTCGGCAGAAAAGTTACCGATGATCAGGTATTTAAAGTTTGAATCCGCCGTAAACTCTTTTTCAACCTGAACCCAGCCATCTTTTAACTTTTTCACCCTGCCATCCGAAAGGGACACAAACCGGGATGGCCTCAACAATGTATCGTCCGTAGAAAAGACCGGCCGGTTGCAAAAATTCAATCCGATGTCCGCAGGATCGGGCGGCTCCTGCTCATCTTTCAAATTGACCTGGATACGATACTTCGCTCCCGCTGCCAGATCACACAACAAAACGGTTTCCCAATATTGCCGCGTTTCCACATTATACCGGGCAATGTCAAGACTAAGGTATTTTGTTCCGACAGTACCCGCCAGATGATTTAAGGAGTAATATCCCCTGGCCTCCTTTTGAGAAACAAAAAACCAGGCCGCAGGGCTGCATCGCGCCTTATACTCTAAACAAAAATTCACGTCTTCAAACGAGCCATTCGCTACCAGGTCCTGCGCGATAATCCGCACAGCTGCAAAAAGCATCCCAACAATAAAAAACGCTTTCTTTTTCATCGGCAACCAATATACGAATTTCCACGGGATGAATTTTCACATACAGACCATTGGAATTTTGTAATTTTGCATTCACCGCCTCCGCTATGTCCGGCATTAGCCGCCCACAGGTACGCTCCGGCTGCCCATCGCATCACCCACAGCAAGCCCCGCGCTCTACTCATCCACCGAACACCCCGTACACCAGCTGCAGAAAAGCAGCCTGCGCCTGAAAGCGCCGAAGTCATTCAGCCCGCGCCCCGAAGCTACTCGCTACATATCCGCCAGCATCTCTTCCCTTACGCTTTGGGTAATGATCTCTATCGTATTCAAAGACGCCATCGCTACCGCATTTTGGGGATACGCTTCCAGAATATCCGCATAAAGTGACCTTGCGGCACTGACCTTCCTGCTCTGTAACAGGCAGTACGCCTTCGAACAAAGCAGCGCCTCCCGAAACGTCATATTCGACCAGCTGATCATCAGCCATATCCGGTATTTGTCCAGCCATTTCTTACGTTCAAAATAGTCCAGCTCCTGCTCGATCGACTCTATCGCCTTGACATAATTCTGCTCACCCAAAAACTTCCGGGTATTAAAGGACACGCTGGGAATAAAGATAAACCGTAACCCATAAGCCATCACCAGGTACAAAAAGAACCCATACACAATACACAACCGCTCGTCCCTATAATAAAAAGCCCAGCTAAGAAGCCCAAAACACAAGATCAGCGGCACAAGCGCCAACGGATCCATATGTCGTCTGATAAAAAAATTAACCATTTATTTTTTATATTAGTCCTCTGTTCGAAAAAGCAGCTCCTGTCTGGCTTCAACTCCAAATAAACCAGATATACGCCGCCACAATCACAATCGCAGCCAAAAGCGTAATCTGGTACATCCCCTTGGCTATAGCCTGGGCTATTGTTGCAATTTTACAAAAAATGTACTTCCCATCCCCTCTTCGCTCTCAAACCAGATCTCCCCGCCATGCGCCTCGACGATCTGCTTGCTGATATATAATCCGAGTCCGTAGGTCTGTTCTCCGGCCGTCCCCTTTCGTTTGGCAGACGTAAAAGGATCAAACAAATGTTTCGCCATCGCCGACGGTATCCCTATCCCCTCATCCCGAACCGCAATCACGATATCTTCCCCCTTCCTTCCAGCCGTCACCAGGATCACCGCAGCCTCGGGGCTGAACTTCATCGCATTGATAACGAGATTCTCGATCACCCTTCGGATCTGCTCGCGATCGATATTCAGCGTAAGATCGGAATCCGCTTTCACTTCCAGGATCTGCCGCTTCTCTTTCGCTTTGAAGGCCAGCAACTCTACCGTATCCTGTAAAAAGACCGACACGTCGGTGGCGGATTTATGAAGCGCGTCGGGTTTTACCTCGAAATCGGTTTCCAGCAATTCTCTTATCAATTGCAGACATCGATTACTCGAGTCGTTGACCATCTTTAATAAAAAGACGTCCTGTTTCTCGGCCTTCTGCATCATATCGCTGGCCGAATGAATAGCTCCTATTGGATTGCGGAGATCATGCGCCACAATCTTAAGCAGCCGGGCATATTGCACATTCCGTTTTTCCAGCGACTCGCTGATCACCTCCAGGCTGGCATACTGCTTTTGGAGCAAGACATGCGTCCTCCTTCTTCGCTTGGCGTTAAACCAAAGGATGAGCGTTATGGCAATAGCCATCACACAGGCAATACAGGCCAGCCAGAGCAACCGTGTCCTGTAGGCCGAATTTTGCCGCTCTGTTATCAGCTGCTGATCTTTTAAGGCATAATCGATATAATCGAATCCTTGTTTCTTATCACTCTCATCTTTCCCCCGGTAAGCCTTCAGCAATTTTGAACTGTAGGCGAAAGCCCGGCCAGTATCTTTCCGCGAAGAATAAAAATCAAAAAGCTTTTGTGTGATATCCCGCTCGTAGCTGCGAAACTTCTTCTCCTCCGTTATCGCAAGCGCCTCCCGGTAATACCCGATCGACCGCGCAGAATCGGAATGCACAAAAAGATCCCCCAGTTCTAACAGGATATCGAGACTCAAATAATAAAATCCGGATCTTACCCCTTCATCGGCTGCATACTGAAGCAGGGCGATACCCGAGTCTCTTTTGCCTGCGTCGATCAGTTTGTTGGCTTTCAGCTGTTGGATGGCCAACAGCAATTTTCCATCGTGATATTTTGCGGCCACCCCTATCGCCTTTTCGATATTCGCCGCCGTAGATGCCGGCGTAAACTCGCCTGGGAATTGAAGGATATAATTGTAAATGATCAGCGAAAGAATGGAGTCATGCGCTAGCCGGTTCCCGATATCATAAGCCTGCCGGTACCGCTCGACAGCCTTTTCCGGCTTGCCGGAGCTGCCATAGACCATCGCGATATTCATCAGTGTCTGCGCGATGTTGGCAGAATCCTGTATCCTGCAATACTGATTGTAGGCATCGCTATAATAACGCAAAGCCGTCTGGAAATCCCCCTGCACATGCGCCGCAACACCCATACAATTGGTGGCGTCAGCGCCTCCCTGCGCATAACCGATACGACCGGCTATCCCACGCGCCTTATTTCCATAAAAAGCTGTGCTGTCCGCATCTGCCTCATAAGACAACATGGCAATGCGGTTCAAAACATCGACATAGCGTATACTATCCTTTACGGCAGGAAGAAAGGTTTCCAGCGATTGGATGTTATCGGCCTGGCAGAAGCAGGGTACACTGAAAAGTAGGAAATAGAGAGTTAAAAGGGTTAAATATACTTTCACAAGCGGTTATTCTCCACTCCAATATAGCAAAACATTTATATGCGACCAATTAAACATAATCAATATCCGTATTTCCCACAAGCACAACCGTAGTTTTCCGCTATCCCCCTTCCTTTTTCCGCTCGCCGCCGCCCTCGCGCACTCGCTGCCGGATGAGCTCTACGAGATCTTCATACTTTGTGAACGGCTGTCCCCTACTTCATCTCCGTCACCCACTGCTCCTTCGTTCCAAACGTCTTATTCGGGGTCCCCGACGCCTCGATCACCAACTCCCCGCCCTTCTTTATCTCATCCTGCGTAATCCAATTCCGCCCCAGCGGCTTCCCATTTAACCACGCCGCCTTTATAAACCGATTGTCTTTCCCAAAATTCTTCACCGCTATCCGAAACCCCCAATGCCGCAAGGTTACCGAAGGGAACAAAGGCACATTCAGATAATACACGGGATGCCCCACACAGGCCTGGCTAAGCCCTATCGCCGCAAAAACATACCAGGCGCTCATTGCCCCCGCATCGTCATCCATACTCCGCACAAAAGCCTCCGGCCGGTTGTTATACACGCGGCCAAACAAGGGATCGACACCTCTCAGATTCATGTCGGAATAAAGCTGTATCACCGTGTCCACCGCATAACGATGGATCACATCCTGCGACTTCCACGGCTCGGATGATTCGTTGTACATCGCGGGAACCTGGATATCGGTCTCATTCGCCGCATTATAATAATCGCCCGCAAAGAATGCATCCAGCTGCGCGCGATACGCGCTATCCCCGCCGCAAAGGGCAATCAACCCCTTAATATCATAGGGGACCAGCCAGCGATACTGCCAGATATTCCCCTGGTACATATCCCTCGCGCCCATCCGATCTACGTCATTCTTTGTAAGATCGGCAAAGTCCTTTTTCCAAAGGGACCTATAGCCCGCCGCCTTCTTCCTGTATTTCTCCTTCAAAGACTCTTCCCCCAGTATCCCACAGATCTCCGACATTGCCCACGCATCATAACCCGACTCCAAAGCCTTGTCGGGATGTGCAAACTCGAGCGAATCGGTCTCCTTCCTCAGCGAATCGAATATCGATCTGAAATCCACCGGGAACCCTTTCCGGTAAGCATCCAACAATACGACGATCGCATGTTCCGTCCGGACAGAGTTACTAGGCTCGTGTTTCGTCGCCCAATTCTTCTTGCCGTATTTATACATGCTGGCAATCGACATCGCAATATTCTTATAATATTCGGGATAAGCCAGTGCCAGCAAGGGCAGCTGCGTACGATAGTTATCCCAGATCGCCCAGCCATTGAAAACGGTATCCGTCCCATGCTTTACCCCTCCGTCATTCCCGCGATAACTGCCGTCTTTCTCGGAAACGATATAAGGCGATTGCATTGTCCGATACAACAAGGAATAAAATAAATCGCCTTCAACACTATTCCCCTTGATCCCGATCGCCTTCAACATGATATTCCAGTCCCGCGCAGCGCTGCTCTTTATTTCTTCCACCCCTCTGCTTCCCGTTACGGCATAACTCGTATCTACAGAAGAAAAAGCAACCCGGACGACGGACTTCCGCAAACCAGCCCCAAGACGCCCCAACAAATGATGTCCGCCCTCGTCGGTCCACTGTACACCGTCCGCCTCTAATGTATAATAAACTCGATAAGCCCCGGCCCGGCAGGTCGTTCCCGACTCTATCCAACCGGCGATCCGCGAACCCTCCAGCGAATGGCATTCATCGATAAACCCATTGGCAAAAGCATGCGACAAGTCGATCGTAAACCCGTTAGCCCCCTCGGGGAAACTGTATTCTTCGATACCGGTATTATGATCGACCGCGATGCGGACGGCAATGCCATTAAGAAAGGAGACGGCATAATAGCCAGGCGAGCCAGACTCTTTTGCCTTTAGCAAGGACGAAGCCGGATCCCCCGTAAAAGGCTTGATCAGCATATTTCCCCCGCTGCCGCGGCAACCAACACCCTCCATTCGGTTATGTGTAAAACCCAAAAATACTTTTGCCTTGTTATCATACCCCATATGGGTATTGGGATAAGTCTCCGGCCCGATGCTCAGCAGTCCAAAAGGATAGGAGGCCGCCGGCGACAACTGCCCATGATCCCCGCTCGAACCCAAAAACACATTGACCCGACTCACCGGCGCGGGCTCCGGCGACTGCGTCTGCGCATAAACGGGAAGCCCGGCCCTGCCCGTGAACGAAACTATAAATAAAGACCTTAACAAATACGTCTTAAATTTCATACAATCAATGATTAAGATATGATGCGCCAAATTAAGGGCATCTCTTCAAAATCAAAAATATCATTCTGCTAAGCCTTTAAGCCCGCCCGGCGCAGGCCAAGAACGCCCTTATGCAACTGACTCAATACTTCTCATTCCCCGCAAACCGCTTCAACATATCCGTCTCGGTCGGCCCAGGCGCCACCGCATTCACACGAACGCCATACAAAGCGCCTTCCAGCGCCGCAGCCTTCGTCATCCCTCCACAGCATACTTACTTCCCACATAGACGGACGCTCCTGCTGACGCCCGCGTCCCCCCAACGTCGAAGAGACATTCACAACACTCCCCTTCCCCTGCGCCAGCATCAGATGCCGCCTTTCAACTATCGGTTATACGTCAAACCGTAAATAATCCTTAATTCAAATTCCTGAACTCGCTGGGCGGTCTCCCCGTCTTTGACTTGAACAGCTTTGTAAAATGAGAGGGATGCTCAAACCCCAATTGGTAAGCGATCTCGCTGATGGAATTTTGTGTACCCCATAACAATGACTTCGCCCTCTCCACCAATTCAAGGTGAATATGCTCTACGGTACTTTTTCCGGTAGCCTTCTGCAAAAGATCGGAAAGATAATTGGGAGACAAGTTCAGCTTCGACGCAAAATAGGTCACCGGCGGCAGTCCGGCCTCGATCAGATCGGGCCGGTCAAAATAGTCCTTCAGCAAAGCCTCGAATCGCTGCACCACATCGGCATTCTGCTTTACCCTCGTATAGAACTGCCGGTCATAAAAACGATCGCAATAACTCAGCAACAACTCCAGGTTGCTCACGATCAGACTTTGGGTATGCTTGTCGATCGTCAATTCATACTCCCGTTCTATCTTATCGATACAATCCTGCAGGATCTTACTTTCTTCCTCCGAAACATGCAGCGCCTCATTCACCTCATAATGAAAAAAGGTATACTGATGGATCTTCCGGCCGAGACTCGTGCCATGTAGAAGATCGGGATGCACAAACATTACCCACCCCGAATCTGCGGTTCCCTCGGGACCTGTACCCAGCACCTGGCCGGGGGCCGTAAACAAAAGCGTCCCATTGGTAAAATCGTAATGGCTCTTACCGTAATACATCGTCCCTTCGAACTTCTTACAGGATATCGTATAGAACCCCAAGCGGTATAAAGCGTTTTCCAACGGCTGCAGCGAAAGGAAATTATCATGCGCGATCACGCTGATCAACGGATGCCTTGGCGGCGGATACCCGATCATCGCATGCAGCCCGCCAATGGATTCCATATCGATATAAGCTGGTTTTTCCTTTTTCATCGTCCTATAAAGTTACGTCCAATCTTTACATGCCCAGCTGTCCCGCCAGCATCTTTTTAAAAGCGATATCGTCCATCTTTGTCCGGGCATCCAGCAGCGCTATCGCGCCGGCGCCAACAGGATAACGCAGTGTCTCTGTATCATCGGTCGCCGCCAGATAAACAGCCTCGGCTACCTCCCCGATGTTTTCACTCATAACCCCTTCCGTATCCATCATAGCCTTAAGAGCGCCGATACCCTTTGTATACTCGGCGATGCCGCCATCCCCAAACAAAGCCATGGAGCGACTGGCAAAATCCGTCCTGTAGCCTCCAGGCTCAATCAGCTTTGTCCGGATGCCCAGCGGATTCAATTCATATTGCAAAGATTCGGTCAACCCTTCGATCGCGAATTTGGAAGCATGATAAAGCGTCGAGAAAGGAAACACCACTCTCCCGCCCATCGAAGAGACATTGATGATCACGCCGCTCCGACGCGCCCGCATACCAGGCAGGACAGCCCTGGTCACCGCAATCACACCAAAGAAATTAACTTCCATCTGCTGCCGTATCACAGAGTCGGGCGCAGCTTCCAAAGCGCCAAGCGTGCCATATCCCGCATTGTTGACCAACACGTCGATAGGGCCGGCCCCTGCGGTGGCCTCTTTTATACTTGCTTCATCCGTCACGTCCAGCCGGACAACGGATACGCCGGGGAGCAGGTTTAACTCTTTCTCCTTTTCCGGGGAACGCATCGTCGCAATAACATTCCATCCTTTTTGTTGAAATAATTTAACTGTTTCTCTTCCAAAACCGGAAGACGCGCCTGTAATAAGTACTGTCTTTTTCATTTGAGCATTGTATTATTGTAACACAAAGCTCCAAAACAGTCACCCAGCTCACTTATATCTTTCTACTGAAGTCTTATACATTTCTCTTATAAAGCACCGGGTTAAAGGACGGGTCGTTATACATCTTCAACTGCCGGTACACTTTGTTTATCTTCCTGCCCGTACGGATATCGTCCATCAGCCAGTTGATCGACGCAAACAGATCCTCCTTCTGCCTGCCGATCACTTCCTTCCTAACCGAACAATTCCTTCGGTGCGGCTCTGAAGCGTCCTCCCTGTTAAGCTCTGCTTCTACATGATACTCCTTCAGACAAAGAATGGATAGCCGGTCCACAGCCCAGCCAAGGCTTTCTGTATTATGCCTGGCATCATCGGCAGGAGCCACATCGCAATACAAACCCTGGAAATAGTCGTCGATAGACTCCACGATATCCGTCCGCAACTGGTTATACGAGTCGATCCTTCTTTTGATCAACAACGCATCTTCCGGCCGGATAGCAGGATCGCGGATCAGATCTTCCAGGTGCCACTGCACCGTATCGATCCAGCTTTTCCTGTACAACAACCCTTCCATCGTCTGAGGATCATAACGGGAAGGCGCCACTGCATCAACATGATCGAATAAATGATAGTCCGATACAGACCGGGTAAATATATCGTAATAATATTGTGCTGTCATATAGCCATCAGATAATCTTCCGTCATTTTCACCAATAGGTTCCGGCACAGCAGATCAACCCTTACAAGGATCAACCGCTTACCGCAGTTTTCGATCACTTCTCCACAAAGCCCCGTAAGCGGCCCCTGGCTGATCACCATCCGACGACCAGGAACAAAGGAATCAGCCGTGATCTCAACCTCCCCTGCAGACCCATGCACCAATTTTATATTATTGATCACCGCATCGCTGATCCGCGCCAGCTCCTTGCCCGTGCGTACATAGTACAAAAACCCCTTAGACTCATGTACAGTATAATATCCCTGCATATCACTTAAATAAACAAACACATAAGATGGGAACAACGGCTCGTCTACATACTTTCTTCTACTTCCCCATTGATGCAGTATCTTCCTGGTGGGCAAAAAAGAAGTAAGCGTTTTTTCGGATAAGGCTTCATGTAGTACCCTCTCATGCCGGGGCCTGGTATATATAGCATACCATCCTTGTCGAAACGTAGTATTCATGCAATTGATTTTTAGAAATTACAAAGCAATACAATCCCGCACAGCATCTTATGATGCTGATCTATGGTAGACAATAATGGCTTGGGGAATATATTCTACAAGGGTAGTCTACTAATCGAAAGCAAAACCAAGTTAACGTATTCGGAATACCTGACCGGGAGTAGAAAGCGCATTTCTTGTTTCGGTTTTTACTATTCTGATAATTTGCAAAAATTTAGCTTACTGGCATCGTTGACCGAACGGTAAGTAGGTAACTTCGTTTGCAAAAACAAATAACGATTAGTTTTTAATTTAAATCCAAAATATCTTATTAAATTTAGTTTCCATTGAGGCGCAACAATCCTTTTACACTTCAATAAAGACCTTATGCTATCGAAATCGATCAATGTGGCGATTGTTGATAATCGTACGCTCTTTCGTAAAACGCTCAAAGATTACCTTTCTGGCCACCCAAACATCAATGTAGTCATCCAGACTGCTGAAATCGAAAACATCCACCGCAAACTAATCGACTATGACATTCACATCCTGCTAATCGACGTTTACTCACCAGACTCCAACGCACACGACACTATCCAGCAAATAAAAAGATTATGTCCGGACATCAAGATCCTCGTCCTTTCTATTAATATGGACATGAACCTGCTCAGCGAATTGCTGGACCTCGACATCGCAGGCTATATCTCTGAATTTGACGAGCCGGAAGACCTGCTGCGCGCCATCCTCTCCCTCTCCAATGAAAGGATCTACAAAAACAAAATGTTTACGGAGATCCTCTACTGGAACAAACAAAACAACAGACCCGTTGCAACTGACACTAATGTCGCCCTCAACGACCGGGAAAAGGAACTCATCCGGCTCTTGTGGGAAGAAAAAAGCAATAAGGAGATCTCGCACATGCTTTTTCTCAGCGTGCGATCGGTTGAAAAACTGAGACAAGACCTCAAAGAAAAACTGGGCGTAAAGTCCACCGTCGGCCTGCTGAAATACGCGCTTTCAAAAAAGATCATCCCTGTCCGCCGCACTTCATTTGTCAATTAATTTCAACTTTATTTTATGACCGAGCTACTGAAGACGACCCTCGATGAAGTCACCGCTCTCCCAGCTCGCGACCAGGACATCCTCCTTCAAATGGTACGCGATTACCTTGCCTATAATCAATCTTTAAAAGACATTGTCAACAGACCAACCGACTACTACCAACGTGTAGCCGAAGTCTCCTTCTTTACCAATAAGATACTGGGGCCCTATACAAAAGCCCTCTTCATAGAAGGCGACAACGGCCTCTACCTCACCGACCCCCAGGATTATGAAGTAGGCTGGCACCTCAGAAAAGAAGGCTGCTTCGAACCGGAACAGATAGAATTCCTCAAGACCCTGGTCCAGCCAGAAAACCGACTGCTCATCGTCGGCGCTCATATCGGCACCATCGCCATCCCCATGGCCAACCACTGCAAATACGTTGCAGCGATAGAAGCAAACCCGCATACCTATCGCCTGCTCCGCACAAATATTGCGCTAAACCAACTCGACAACTGTGACTCCTTTAACGTCGCAGCCAACGACCACGCCGAATCCCTCCCCTTTTTATTGAACCGATCCAACTCCGGCGGAAGTAAACGCAAACCCAAAGTCGACCAGTTCCTCTACCACTACGATAACCCCGAGGAAGTCTCCATCCCCGGTCTCCCCCTCGACGAACTCTTTATTAACCAAACCTTCGACACCATCCTGATGGACATCGAAGGCTCTGAATATTTTGCGCTGAAAGGCATGCCCCGCCTGCTACAATCCGCCAGCACCCTCATCCTCGAATTTCTTCCTCACCATCTGAAAAACATAAGCGGGGTGAGCGTCTCTGAATTCCTCGACGTCCTCCCCGCTTACGATACGCTTGAGATCCCCTCCCTTCACACTACAGTAGAACCACAGGGGTTTGCAGAAATTTTAACCCATATGTACGACAACGATCTGGGCGATAATGCCATCGTGTTTAAACGAGCCCGACAGGCTTAACCGCCCCGGCAACAAACGCAGGAGCAAACCCCTCCTTCGTCTGCCCCTGTGAATAACCCGGCCTCGACCGGACAAGATAGGCATGCACCAGGAACCTGGCATACCACTCTTCTTCTCTCAACTTTGCCAGCACATTCAGACATTGCGCCTCAAAGTCCCCAAACAGATCGTCGAAAAGATCATAGACCACATCCCCATCCAGATCCCAGAACTTCAGCTTCAACTCGCCTCTTTGTAAATGCTGAAAACAAAAGGCTTTCTCCACAGCATCCGTACGAAACCGCTTGACCATCCACCAGACTCTTTCCCCGTTAAGGGTAATATCCCATTTCAGCCAGTTCCGGTGCAAAAAGATGATCCGTCCGCTAAAATCATGCTGCACCATCGTCAGCCCATGAAATTGCCCGGTATCCTCCCTGAACCCGGCAAATCCAACCGGCGTCGGAACCATGCTATAAGGGGAGCCCAACGCAAGCCATGCAAACTTAAACGTGTCCTTGTCCCCCAATAACAGCTGATAATAATACTCTCTGTTCAGGTTAAAGTACCAGCAAAGATTAAGCTCCCTCCAGCACCGCTCTTTGTTGATCAGCAGCTGCCCGCTCTCCTGCTCTATCAGGTCATACTGCTCCGACCCCACGATCTGCCAGATAGGATTGGTTTTCTCGGTCTTCCAGAAATCCGGCCAAAAAATAGTTCCCGTAGCCTTGTAATGCTCGTCGTCGAACAGATAGGTCGGATCGGCGACACCAACATTATCTGCATCCAGGAACAAGACTTCCCGAAAGGAGCTATTCAATATAGCCAACGGCTTGATCGAATAATTGGCCACTTCCAGGATACTATACTCCTTGGCATTCTTACACACGACATCCATTTCCGCCAATATACCAATCACCTCTTCATCCAGCTCGCTGCCGGTATACCAGACTTCGATAGGAAGCCGGCAGCCATTCTTCCGGAGCATACTGATATTGACCCAGGCACAGGTCAGATAGGAAATGCCGCCGGCGCAGATCACGATCCCCCTGCCGGAGAACCGCCCGGGATAAGGCTTTATATTGGCCGCATAATCCTGCCATTGTTTTCTTAAGGCCGCGATAGGCTGAGGCCCCAGCGGAAAGTTCAACTTCCTGAAACCTTCCCGGGTAAACCCGAATTTTTCCATATAGGCTGGTTTTATTTTGTTTGCAATTCTACCTGTCCACGCACTGACCGGCGCTCTTCAGCAACCCCTGCCATCACAGGCGTCATGCTAAAGGAATGGACCTCTCCCAGTACGGGATACATATATTTATACAAAAGGAGGACATCCGCCCGATCCACCGGAGATTTGTATTTTGTCGATACATTACCCAATGGCCAGCAGATCCGCAACTCGTTGTCTCCTTCCAGACAGCTATCCGCAGGAATAACCAGACTCTCGACACGCCAGCGACCATTGACCGGCATCACGCGTATCCGCTCCCCATTAAAGTATAACTCAGCCATTCCCTCCGCCGCATAAGGCAGCCGTAAAACGATCTCCAGCCGCAGGTCGGATCTGCCGTCAGCAATGACATGAAAAGCTGAATAGTAATTGATCTCTCTGAAATAAGACGCCTTCCTCAACCGAAGACTGGCCTTATTGTAGTCCAGCCAATAGCGACTCTTTAAAAGATCGACCCGGCTGCCGGGATAGATATGCTCCTTCAGCTGGAGCTCCCGGGCTTCTACCGAGCCTTCCCCACACATCGCTTCCTTCATCGCCCTTACCAGCACGGGATCAAAGGTCTCTACCCCTTCCTCCGGCTGCGCCAGGATCAGATACCGCGACAACCGGGAATCCTGGATCAACGTCTCAAAATGACGATTCAGTCTCCATGGGCAGGTACCCGACGCCGTAAGGATATAATGCACCATCTGCTCACGCAGATCGGCATGCGTCAAAGCTGCCCGACAATGATAATAGACGATATCCTCCGACTGCCCCCAATGGGCATTGTGGATGGCCGCCAGGAAATGCGTCGCCGCCTTATCCATCGCCCCGATAGTATTCTCCGCCCTTAGCTCCACGTCCATACCCGCCGCTATCTGTAAAAGGCTTCGCGCAACATGCCCCATCGCCACATCGATCCCCTCCGCCGTCAAATGACAATAGTCAAGAAACAACTCTCTTCCCGGCGCCTGTCCCCCCGTATAAGCAAGGAAAAGCCCGGGAAGATCGATCAGGAAAAAACCCGGCCGCCCCGCCCTTTCTCTTATCTTCTCCTGTATAAAACTGGTGACGCCAGGACAAGTCCAGGGCTGATAGATCGTCTTATCATGCGCCAGCCTGTAATTGCTCAGCGCCTTGTCCTTCAGCCCACGACGATCATACGACTCTGCAAGCAATAAATGTCCGGCCCCATTGGTTGGCTGCAGCCCCACCAGCCGCCCTGCTATCTCCTCCGCCTCGGCATACCCCGACCGCCCCAACGCATGGACAGCCTTGCCCAGCTGTTGATACCATTCCTCCCAACCCTCCGTAGCATACAGCGGGATCAACTCTTCCTCCGTCAGCCTCCAATCCCTCAGGTTAAATTCGGGGTTGACGACAAACACGGGAATGGCATTGGCGATCATCTGCTCCGTCAGCAGATCATACAATCGATCGATCCCGGCATCCAGCTTTTCTTCTATCGCATTCTTCATCGCATCCGGCTCTCCTTTCAAAGCGGAATTGATCATCTCCGCTATACCCGCCGGCCCGATCTGCTGTCGGCTATTGATGATCCAGTTGTTCCCGGCAAAAACAACCACCGCATCCGGCTCCAGCAGCATACATTCCCGTACCAGCGTCTCCAGCTTGGAAAGGCTGCAGTTTGTCCTCGCCAGGTCCACCACCTCCGCGTCGAGATCGGCCTGCGCAAGAAAACCGCGCAGCGCAATAGCCGGGTTATAGACGGGATCGATCAGGAAACCCCTGGCAGCAGATTCACCCAACAGAACGACCCGGTAAGTCTCCTTCTGCGCCTTGATAGCATGCGTACCAGCCCAATAAACAAATTCATCAAAATACTGGGTATCCCGGACAAAGTACTTCTCTCCCTCCCGCTCCATCTCCCTCCAGATACCGACTTTGTTCCCCGTAAGCCCCTCCAGCCCTTGTTGATCTGCCATACGACCTTAATTAAGTTAGGTTATAAAAATGTGTAGACATCCTGCGGAATATCCGCCTTATGAAAATCGGTATAGTTCTTCAGCGCAAACTCAAGCGCCTCGATAGAATTGACCGCCTTATCGATCAGGAAATCTCCAATGACCAGGCAGTCGATCCCGCTTCGCAAAAAGCAGATGACAGCATCTGCCGGGGTATTTACAATAGGCTGGCCCCGCACGTTGAAAGAGGTGTTCAATACGATAGGACAGCCCGTCAACGCATAAAATTCTGTGATCAACCCATAATACAAGGGATTCACCTCTTCCGTCACCGTTTGTATCCGCGCAGAGTTATCGACATGCGTGATCGACGGAAGCGATAGCTCCGACACAACCTGGCAGGTCTCCAGCATAAACGGCGACGAATGTCCGATATCAAAATGCTCCGAGACTCGTTCGGCTAAAACAGAAGGCGCAAACGGCCTGAAGTTCTCCCTCTTCTTCACCATCGCATTTATCCTATCCCGCATATCTTCCTGTCTCGGATCAGCCAGTATCGACCTCGCTCCCAGCGACCTTGGTCCAAACTCCATTCTGCCCTGGAACCAGCCGATCACCCGGCCCTGCTCTAATCTCGACGCCGTCTCTTTCAACAGATCACCCTGCCTTCCCTCATAACCGTTGTACTCCAGCGAAGTCGCATCTAATAAGTTCCTGATCTCTCTGTTGGAATATGCAGGCCCATGATAAACATGATCCATCTCCCGGATACTTTCCCTGCTCCCCCCCATTTCTATATGCGCCAGCGCAGCCGCCCCCAGCGCACAACCGGCATCGTTGGCAGCCGGCTGTATATAAAGCCGCTCAAAAGGGGTTTGCTGAAGGACCTTGCCATTCGCCACGCAATTCAACGCGACTCCTCCCCCCATACAAAGATTCTTCGACCGGGTCTTCTCATAGAGATAATTGGCCTTCCCGATCAGGATCTCTTCCAACACCACCTGCAGACTCCTGGCCAGATCCATATGCTTTTGCTCCAGCCCGCTCTCGGGTCTTCTCGGCGGCATTCCCAACAGCTCTTCCAACGCTGCCGAATACATCCTTTCCCCCTTTATAAAATCGAAATAATGGGTATCCAGTTTGAACTGACCGGCCGCCTCCAGCCTCACCAGCCTGGAAAGCTGTTCTGCATAAACAGGCACTCCATAAGGCGCCAGCCCCATCACCTTGTATTCTCCGTCATTGACCTTGAACCCAAGATAACTCGTAAGCGTAGCATAAAACAAACCCAGCGAATGGGGAAAAGCCACCTCTTCAAACAAACGCAGACCAGGCCCTTCAGCCCGCCCGTATGTTGTCGTCGCCCACTCGCCAACCCCATCTACGGTAAAGATCGCCGCCTCTTCGAAAGGGGAAAAGTAATAGCTCGCTGCCGCATGCGCGAGATGATGCTCGTACATACGGACCGGCCCCTCAAATCCCAACAGCTCTCTTATCTCGCGCCCGGGCCTCTCCGGGTCCATCCTATCCCTCAACACCTCATCATGAAGATCATGCCCCGACCAAAGCTGACGCTCCAGCTTCTTCCCGGGATCTTCATAATAGGCGATCATATCGATATCCGCAATCGTCAACCGCGCCTCTCTTAAACAATAACTCAACGCATGAAAAGGCATCGAAGGATCACTCTTCCTTTTTGTAAACCGCTCCTCCTGGACAGAAGCCGCCAGCTTCCCGTCGCACAACAGGCAACAGGCAGCATCATGATACAAAGCCGAAATACCGACAATATTCATATGTATGAGATTTTCTCTTCAAGAAAGGAGGTCAGCATGTCCCCCGTATACTGGGAACACTCCATCCTGTTGGACAGATTGGCCTTTTCGGCATCACTCATCTGCTCCAGTGTCGCCATCACCCGCCGCCCCCCATTCTGCAGCAACACCAGGCAATCCACCAGCGGCGACGCACTCCACCAAAGACTGGCATCCCAGTCGCCGGTATAGACCACCAGCGCCAGCAGATTCTCTTCCGACATCCCCTTCCTCTTAAGATGGTTATAGATTGCCGATGCGCAATGCAACAACCCGGTACAAGGCCCAAAAACCAGCTTAACATAACGCGATCCGATCAGGCACAGATCCTCTCGCAGTCGAAGTCCATTCGAAAAAATGAGCTTATTCCCATCCTGCTCACCCAGCCACTTGCGATAAAACTGTTCTTTCCCTGAATTGACCTCATCAAATACCAGGATCTTTACGTCATCCATGTCCAGCAGCAATCGCAACACCTGGTAATAGACATCCAGCCGCAATAGCTTCTTCCGGTTCGACGCATTGTCCACCAGCACAAAAACGCGGCCCCCTTTCCTCACCCCTCTTTCCTCCAGCCATTCGTCCCCCCATACTCTTTCTTCGTCGGAAAGATAAAGTTCGTATGGCTGCCCTTCCAGCCCCTGGGAATAACTATACAGCTCTTCATGTAAGGGAAAAACTGCCGGCAGCACATTCTTCTTCCTCGAAAAAACGGCCTTGCTCAACGACAATACCACCGGTCCGGCTTTCACTCCTTCCATTGCCGTCAACAAAGCCCGCTCATCCGGACTCATATACACGACCATCTCATACTTTTGATAATCGATATCCGCCAGCGGTAAAAAACTCAGGTTGGAAAAATGCGCGTTATTCACACAGAGAGCGCGATACTTCTCGCTATACCGCTCGCTGACGACATTCAGATCGACCGCCGTACCCTCCGGGAAAAACGCGGTACACTTCCCCAGCTTATAAAGAATGATACAGTTGTCCCCTAAAAAGAAATCGGGGTCCTCATAAAGGAACAGTATGCGTCTTATATCCATGATAATAGGTTTCCAGTTTGCCGCTTTCCATCTTGACGATCTTATCCGCCACATCGAAATAGTTATCGTCATGCGTAATCGCAATCACGATCTTATTCATCTTCCGCATCTCGGGCAATAAGGTCCTGTAGAAGAAATTACGATAGGAAGGATCCTGATCCGCGGCCCATTCATCAAAAAGAAGTATCGGGGAATCTTCCAGGTAACACTGCAGCAAGGCAAGCCGCTTCCGCTGCCCCCCGGAAAGACTGATCGTACTATAACGCCTGTCGTTCAGCCGGACCTTCTTATCCAGGTTCAGCAGCTTCAGGTATTTTTCTACCTTCTCCCGGCTTGCAAAGGTATCGATGCTATAAAGCCGCTCGAACAAATGCAAAGGACTAAAGACAACGGAATAATGCTCCCCAAGACGATTGGCATTCACCACTTCATCGTTGATCCTGAAACAACCGCTGTCCGGCTCATACAAACCGGTAAGCAGCTTGGCAAGGGTCGTTTTGCCGCTGCCGTTGGCGCCGACAATAAAAAGGATCTCGCCGCTCTTCACTTCCAGGTCGATGGGCCCCACCCCAAACTCGCTGTTGCCGCCCGCAACGGGATAACGAAAACTCACGGATTCTGCGGTCAGCCGCTCTATATTGGCCGGCACGATCACCGCCTTTATATCTTCGGGATCACGATTGGCCGGGATATCCTTTATAAAATTCTGCATCCTCTCCCAGGAGATCCTGAGCCGCATCACCGAAGGAATAGTACTCAGTATGGTATTGACCGGCCCGATCAGATACAGCAGCACGATCAGGAAACTCATCAGGGTATATACTTTTATCCCGGGGAAAAGACCCGGAAACACAAACGATACGCTGCCCAGGATCAGGATCAGAATGCTTTCACCCAATATAGACGTATGCACAAACCGGACATTGGCCGTCGACATCTTCACCCGGTACACATCCGCGCTCTGAAAGACCTCCTGCATATACTCGTTCCGCTTGCGCTGATGAATGCTCAACTCTTTATACCCGTCGATGATCCCGTTGATCAGCCCCATAAACACGTTCTTGCTGTCCCGCGACTCGACATAGTATTTATTCAGACGGCGACAGGCGATCCCATAGATCGTCACCAGCACAAGAATCACGACCAGCGTGATCAATGTGGCCCAGCTCGCGATAGAAGCGAGA
>JAATGQ010000240.1 GCA_015654595.1 Chitinophagales bacterium
GGAACCTATAGCAGCAGTATTCACTGGAAGACCTGGTCGGCCTGGCCAAAGAAAGAAGCGGGATCTCCTGGCCGGTCTTATAACTATCCGCATGTGGCTGCGGCATACTGGGTGATGTATCGGCTGGCGCGTTATCACAATGGACTGGCTGCGGCGCATCCCTGGGAGTGGTATTTGACAAATGCCTATCAAACGGCGATGGCAATGGTCCATCTGGCGCCCTACTATGCGCAGTTCGGCCAGATGGAAGGCTCCGTGTTTTATTTTATCTTAAAGGATCTGCGGACCGAGGGGATGACAGATATGGCCGACAAACTGGAGGCGGAGATGAAGAAAAGAGCCATCCATTGGAAGTCGCTGGATTATCCTTTTGGCAGCGAGATGCCCTGGGATTCTACCGGACAGGAAGAAGTGTATATCTGGTCTTACTTCTTTGGTTATATGGACAAGGCGGAAGTGACGCTGAACGCGATCCTGGGGTATATGCCTACGCTCCCAAGCTGGGCGTATAATGGCAATGCGCGCCGGTATTGGGATTTTTTATATGCGGGTAAACTGTCGCGGATCGAGCGGATGATCCACCATTATGGTTCAGAACTGAATGCGATCCCGGTGCTGGCCGAGTACCGCAGGAGGCCGGAGGAGCTGTATCTGCTGCGTGTCGGGTATGGTGGTTTGCTGGGGGGGATTTCCAATATCACCGAGGAGGGGTTTGCGCCTTGCGCCTTCCATTCTTTTCCTTCCACTTTAAAGAACGATGCGTTGTCCGGGGACTACGGCTCCGGTTTTTATGGGTATGCGGTCAATACGGCAACCTATCTGACGTATTCGAAGGAGTTGGGATGGCTTGGATTTGGAGGCAATGTCTCCGCTGTGGATGGCTGGATTAATATGGAAGTGACGACGGCGGCTCAGTCGTCGGTCTATATCGCGCCTGCCGGACTATGGCTGAAACTGTCTTCGGGAAAGATCAGCAGGGTCAGTTACCGGCCGTCGACCCATGAAGTGCGGCTGGAGTTGGAGGCCGGGGATGTATTTACAGACAAAGCCTATCTGACAGTGGAACAGCCGGCGAAGATTGCCGGTATCGGCATGTATGGTTTGAAGGGAGCGGAGAAAGAAAGAGGAATGTATGTATTGCCGCTGGGTGCTGCGGCTACAACCTATAAATTGACCATTCAATGATGATACGAAAAAGGTTTACGACAGCTTTGCTGACCGCGATTGTTGCCAGCGGATGGGCGCAGGACAGCGTCAGGATTACGGTCGATGGAAATAAGCCGGGAAATGCGGTTGCACCCACGCTGCATGGCGTGTTTTTCGAAGAGATCAGCCATGGCGGCGAAGGCGGCCTTTATGCCGAGATGATCCAGAACCGGGGTTTTGAGGAAGCCGATATCCCCCCGGGGATGAAACTGGAAGGCGGCTTTATCGTTCCCCCAAGGACGCCGCATTTTTCGATGCCGCACAATGGCATCAGCGATTGGAAGATGGAGTGGCCGCTGACCAGCGCATACCCTGCCTGGAGTGCCCATGTGTCGGGAACCGCGT
This sequence comes from Chitinophagales bacterium, assembly GCA_015654595.1. Classification (GTDB taxonomy): domain Bacteria; phylum Bacteroidota; class Bacteroidia; order Chitinophagales; family Chitinophagaceae; genus Puia. The sequence continues at coordinate 1,552 of JAATGQ010000240.1, forward strand.
CGGTACAGCTCGGCGTTACAACGGATCATCCCTTGAATAATGCGACGCCGCATTCCTTACAGGTGAGCGTTTCTTCGGCAGACGCGCACAATGAGGCTGCTGTTGAAAACGAAGGTTTTTGGGGGATGAATGTAGTTGACGGAGATGGCTATCTACTGAAATTTTATGTTCGCGGCCCGAAGTATACGGGTCATATCATTGCGCGGCTGAGGGGACAGGACAACCGGATACTGGCAGAATATGTGTTTGATGCGGTGAAGAGCGGCGCCAGGGTGGTGGACGACAAGGATAAGGCAGGGACCGCGGCTGGCGGGGTATCGAAAGGCAGGCAACAGGGGGCTGCGCCGGCTGCGGGCTGGAAAGAATATCAGACGAAACTAAAGGCAAAAGGAAGTGATCCCAAGGCGCATTTGGAGTTGGCATTTGACCGGCCTGGTGTGGTATGGCTGGACTTTGTATCGCTTTTTCCGGAGAAGACATTTCATAATCGCCCCAATGGACTTCGCCAGGATCTGGCAGAATATATCGCGGAGTTGAAACCGGCTTTTATCCGGTGGCCAGGAGGTTGTTTTGTGGAGGGCATTACGATCCAGAGTGCGCCGGACTGGAAGGAGACGATCGGACCCGTCGAAAAGCGAACGGGGACCTACAGCCCATGGGGCTATTGGACGAGCAATGGCTTTGGCTATCACGAGTATCTGCAGTACTGCGAGGATATCGGGGCGGCTGCCTTGTATGTCTTTAACGCGGGGGTGTCCTGTGATTTCAGAAGCGGGACCTTTATTGCAGACGACAGTCTGCAGCCTTATATTCAGAATGCGCTGGACGCCATCGAGTATGCCATTGGGCCTGTGACGGGTAAGTGGGGAAAGCTGCGGGCCGCTGCCGGGCATCCAGCACCCTTTCCGTTGAAATACGTGGAAGTGGGGAATGAGCAGTCAGGACCGCGCTACGCCGAACGATATAACCGTTTTTACGATGCGATAAAGACAAAATACCCGCAGATCCAACTGATGGCGAGCATGGGTATCGGGGATGTCAACGAGTATACCCTGAGAGGAATGAAAAAAGTGGACTTTGCAGATGAGCATGCGTATAAGGGGGCTGGATGGGCAATGACTCACTTTGACCATTTCGATCGCTACAAGCGGGGGAATTGGAATTTGTATGTAGGCGAATACGCGACGAATGGCGGAGTAGGTTCGGGGAACCTCGAGGCTTCGCTGAGCGATGCCGTATATATTATGGGGATGGAAAAGAACGGCGACCTGGTAAAGATGAGCAGCTACGCACCCTTGCTTGTCAATACAAACGATATTGACTGGCCGGTGAACCTGATCAACTTTGACGATTCGAGGAGTTTTGCGCGGATCAGCTATTATACTATCAAGTTGTTTAACGAGAACAGGGCGGATCTGAACTGGGCGACTTCGACGGTTGTGGCTCAGCCCGCGGTAAAAAAACCGGCTTTTGCGGGCGGTATAGGATTGTCGACCTGGGATACGAGGACCGAGTATAAGGATATCGAGGTGATACAGGATGGTAAGACTATTTTTTCCAGTGACTTTGTACACGGGCTGGATAACTGGTCGATGCCGCGCGGGCATTGGGAGGTACGAGATAGCGCCCTGGCGCAGACGGCTGGAGGAGCACAGCGGCTTGCCTATCTGAAGGGCAGGACCTTTGACCGATATACCCTGAAGCTGAAGGCCAGGAAGCTGGATGGCTACAACGCTTTTATTATCCCCTTTGCGATGAAGGACAGCAATACGATGTATCGCGTACATATTGGGGCCTGGGTGAACAGGGTGAGTATGTTTGAAAAGGTAACCGGTGGCTTTGATGTGAGCAATATCTCTTCGCCGGTCAATCTGAAGGATACGATCGCAGCGGGACGCTGGTACGATATCCGGTTGGAGGTCGGACTGGATTCCGTGAGCTGTTACCTGGACGGCAAGCTGCTTATCAGCTACAAGGAGCCGGAGCGGCTATTCGCGATTGCCGGCAGGCAGGATTCGACGGGCGATGTGATTGTAAAAGTGGTGAATGCCTATGACCATCCGATGAGTACAGAGATCCTGTTGCAGGGGGCTGGGGATGTTCGTTCGGGGCAGTTGACTACGCTGACGGCGCCGTCGCTGACGGACGAGAACTCATTTGAACGTCCCAGGGCCTTTGTACCTCGTACTTCGCCCATCGGGGTGGATGACCAGCGGGTAAAGGTAAAGCTGGAGCCGAATTCGATCAATGTGATCCGGGTTAAGAAAGAGTAAGAACCGGTTAATATCCGTCTGAAGGTGGTTAAAATGTATAAATAAAGGAGTGATATTTGTGTTTACATTTAATTGTCATAATGACAAATAAAATCGATCGGGATCAGCAGAAAATTGTAAATTAGACCTTTGGGGAATGAGGCGGCGGGTCGGGCTGCAGGATGACCCGGTAGAATGGATCGGCCGTTGATCCCAGAAACTTTGATCGAATAAATATGAGAAGAATACTTTTGGTTTTTTTGGCTGGATGCTTTGTCTTGCGGGGTTTTGCTCAGTCTTATCTTCCGCAGAAGGACAATCCGAAGATGAAGGTGAAGCCGGCTGCTTCGCTGAAGGCGTATGCGTTTCCGCTGCAGGAGGTCCGGTTGCTGGAGGGCAGTCCTTTTAAGCATGCCATGGATATTGATGCGGGGTATATGCTGTCCTTGAGTCCGGACAGGCTGTTAAACCGGTTCTTCAAAAATTCAGGTCTGACGCCAAAGGACAGCGCTTATGGAGGATGGGAACACGAAGGACTTTCCGGTCATACGCTGGGGCATTATTTATCGGCCTGTTCGATGATGTATGCTTCTTCGGGGGACGCGCGTTTCAAGGCCCGTGTCGATTATATTGTCGGCCAGCTGGCGATCTGCCAGGAGGCGCGCAAGACGGGGTATGTAGGGGCTATTCCGCATGAGGATAGCATTTTTTACCCCATAAAACGGGGGCAGATCAAGTCGGGTGGTTTCGACCTCAATGGCGGCTGGAGTCCCTGGTATACCGTGCATAAAGTAATGGCGGGGCTGGTGGATGCCTATTTGTATTGTGACAACAGGCAGGCGCTGGATATTGTCGTTAAGATGGCGGACTGGACCGGAGAGATCGTTGACGGGCTGACCGACGGGCAAAGACAGAAGATGCTGCGTTGCGAGTATGGCGGGATGAATGATGTACTAGCTAATATCTACGCTATCACCGCAAACAAAAAGTACCTCGATCTTTCTTATAAATTCTATGACGATTTCGTCATGAAGCCGCTGGCTGATGGAGCTGCTGATCCACTGGCGGGGAAACACTCCAATACCAATATACCAAAGGCGATCGGCAGTGCAAGACAGTATGAGTTGACGGCTGCGGGCAGCGACCAAAAGATTGCGACGCGGTTTTGGGATATCGTAGTTCACGACCATACGTATGCCAACGGCGGTAACGGTAATTACGAGTACCTGGGGCCGCCCGATAAGCTTAACGATGCTTTGAGCGATAATACCACTGAAAGCTGCTGTGCTTATAATATGCTAAAGCTGACGGGGCATTTATTCACCTGGCAGCCGGACAGCAAACTTGAAGATTATTACGAACGCGCATTATACAACGATATTCTGGCTTCTCAGAATCCAATGACCGCGATGATGCTGTACTTCGAGCCATTGCGGATGGGAGGAAAGAAAGAGTTTAGTGATTCGACCAATACCTTTACCTGTTGCGTGGGCAGTGGCATGGAGAATCATACCAAGTATACCGAAGATATTTATTTCCAGGGTGCGGATGGCGGTCTTTATGTAAACCTCTTTATCCCTTCCCGGCTGGACTGGAAGGAGCGGAGGGTAACGGTGACCCAGGAAACCAGGATACCTGAAGCCTCTGTAACCACGCTGACGATTGAAGCATCCAGACCCGCGGAATTTGCGCTGCGGATCCGCAAGCCTTCCTGGGTGAAGGGGAATGTTGCGGTGACGGTTAATGGCAAGCCGGTCGATGCTGCACTTAGTTCGGAAGGTTACCTGGTGATCACTCGCAAATGGGGCAAGCATGATGTCGTAGCGGTCAATTTTCCGATGGGTCTTTATACCGAAGGAATGCCTGATAATAAGGACCGCGTCGCGATCCTTTATGGGCCGTTGCTGCTGGCAGGGAACCTGGGTGATACTATGCCTGATCCCGTTTATGGGATCCCAGTGTTGCTCACCGACCAGCGGGATGCCAGTTTGTGGGCTGCTGCGGACAGTCGTCAGCCGCTGCTGTTTCATATGAAAGGAGTAGGGCAGCCATTTGATGTAAATCTTACGCCGTTCTATACCAATGTGGATGATCATTATAGCGTGTACTGGGATTTCTTTACGAGATCCGGATGGGAAGCGCGTAAAGCCGACTATGAAGCAGAGAAGGCGCGCCAGCGCGATATCGAATTGCACACTATTGATGTCATGCGGTTAGGTGAGATGCAGCCGGAACGCGATCATGATCTGAAGGCAAGCGAGTTCTCCTATGCGAGCGATGCATTTGGGAAGACAGGACGTGAGGCGCGGAACAATGGATTCTTCTCCTTTATGATGAAGGTTGATTCTTCTGCTCCGAACACTCTGTTGTGTACGTATATCGGAGATGATAAGGGAAGAACTTTTGATATCCTTGTCGATGGAGTAAAGATCGCGTCGGTGGAATTGAAGGGCGGAAAAGCCGGCAAATTTTATGACGAAGAATATGCGATACCATCAGAGTTGATCAAGGGGAAGACTTCGGTGTTGGTGAAAGTACAGGGGACGAATGGAAGGACTGCTGGGCGCGTGTTTGGGTGTAGGACGATCAGGAAATAAACATTTTTTAGACAGACCTTTTAAAGCCCCGGATCTTAGATCCGGGGCTTTTTTTTATCGGACAAAAAAAAAAGGATGAACGGAGTTAATATATGAGTAATGTTAGTTAATTATTAGCGTAACAAATCCTTCATAAATAGATAGCTTTATCGGGAGTCTGTTTTTTATTGCAAAGCCAATCCCACCTTTTCCTGATAAGTCTTTTCCTATAAACGAGTTGCTGTAAACGCCATTTGCTTATTTATAAAACTGCTTTTTGACCAAAATTAACCGTTGTATGCAGAGATCATCTCTAAACATTACGCTGAAAACATGTTTTCTGTTGACATGTTTTTTCCTTCTCTATTCGGGCGCCTGGGCTCAGGGTCCAAAAAAAGTCCAACTGTCGGGGCATGTCCAGGAAGCTAAGGGAGAACCTATAGCGGGGGCTACTATCGAGGATGTGAAAGGTCATGTCCTGGGTCAGACTGATAGTAAAGGAAATTTTACCGTCAGCGCGTTAGATACGGTAAAACACATTAAGGTGACTTATGCCGGGTATATGTCCATGGTTGTCCCTATCAGTAAGCTGGAAAGTATTGTGATGTCCCAGGGAAAATCTCCGATGGATGAGGTAGTAGTAGTCGGGTATGGCAGCACGACGAAAAAGAAGATCACGGGGGCCGTTGCTACTTTGAGCGGGGATGATATTAAAAACACCCCGGAAGTAAGTTTTGACGCGATGCTGGAGGGTCGTATCCCTGGTGTGAGCGTGCAATCCAGTTCGGGCGAACCTGGCTCAAAGACCAATGTCGTTATTCGCGGCTCTACCAACGTGGATTACGGAAATGCCAACGGCGGCTTGACCCAACCTCTGTATGTGATCGATGGAGTGATTTTCGATGTAAATAATATAACAGGTTCTTATGCTTTGTCCAATCCATTGAGTCTGATCAATCCGAATGATATCGAGTCCATCGTAGTATTGAAGGATGCTTCTGCAACGGCTATTTATGGCGCGAGGGGCGGCGCCGGCGTTATTATTGTAAAGACCCGCCGTGCACTCTCCAAACGGCCCTTGGTTACTTTCAACACGTATGCAGGTGTTACTACTGCGCCGCGACTGATGGATGTGATTACGGGTAACGCAGAGAGAGCTTTAAAGATGCAATTGTTGAACAGCCAATTGTCCTATGCCGATATTGCCGGCAATTATATCCCCGCTGCGTTGACGGATAGTCTGAATCCGGCGTTTAACAACGACGTAGACTGGCAGGCGATGATGATAAGGGATAATGCGCTGGTGAATAACCAGGATCTTTCGGTAGCAGGAGCATTTGACGGTCGAAACAACTATCGTATAGGGCTGAATCACTACAACGAACAGGGCGCGGTCAAGGGGTATGGAGCCGACCGTATTGCTCCGAATTTCGACCTGCAATTAAATCCTGCCAGCAAATTTGCCGTGGCCTTTACCCTGCAGTTGTCAAACGAAAAGCGTCATCATGGGGCGGGTGCTGCTGGTAATCCTTTTACGTTTGCTACCTGGAACTTTCCAACCTCCCTGGCTCAGATGTCTGCTCAGACGGCCTCGTATTACAATGGTTCGGCCAATGTATACGACGACAATAATGTGTTTTTGTATAATGGTAGCCTGAAGCTTACCGATACTATTCAAAAGCATATCACGCTGACGACGACTTACGCGATGAATAATTCAATCGACAAATACGCCTATTTTTCGCCGGTTGAAATCAATGGTATACAAAACAGGGCTTATGATATAACAGCTTCGAATCCTGGCTGGACGTCGGAGAGCCAGATACAATATTATAACCATTTTGGCGATCATACCCTGTCTGTGGTCGGAGACTTTTCTGCGCAATCTGCTAAACAGTTCTATAATAGCGCCGAGGCGGCAGGGATTAATGTTTCGGGGATATATACCTTACAGACTGTACCACCGGGGGCCTATTTGACGGAGTATTCTACTAATCAGACCAGGAATACCGAATCGTATTTTGCCAGGGTTGATTATGATTACCGCAGCAAGTACATACTGGAAGGGTTGATCAGAAGAGACGCCAGTTCCGAATACAGCCCGCAATATAGATGGGGTACCTTCTATGCCGCAAGCGCTGCTTGGAATGTTGCCGATGAAGACTTTTTTCAGCCTCTGAAAAAGGTAGTTAATGAATTCAAGCTGCGGGCCAGCTATGGCGTTGGCGGGGTTGATCCCAATGCCTGGTATGCAAAATATCAAACCTTATATGCCGATGCCAGCGGTGAGGGATCGACTACCGGAGCGATTGCCGGCTCTGCCACGAACCCTTATCTGACAGGTACTCCAACTACCTATAATGGAACGACGGTGGTTACTCCTTTCCCATATAACGACTATTATATGAGCGCTGGCACCCAGTCGAGCAATAGCGTCCGCTGGCAAAGATTTCCCCAGTTGGATTTTGGTGCAGACTGGTCGATGTTCAACAATAGGCTGAATTTTGTCGTTGACTATTATAAAAAGGACTCGAAGGATATGTACCTGTGGTTGATACCTGCGGGAGGTACGACGGGTTACCAGTATTATTCCGGCAACTATGCTGACCTGACTAACCGCGGTGTGGAATTCGCGGTCAACGCTAATATCCTGGGACGCACCTCTCCATTCCAGTGGAATGCCAGTTTCAACATTGCTTATAATAATGGATGGATCACCAAACTGCCCAATGGAGGCCAGGACTTATTATACTCCGACTCCTGGTGGCAAAAAACACTTTCCCGTGGAGAGCCTCTTTTCACCTACCGGGATTATATAACAAAGGGGGTGTATGCCACCGACGCAGACGTTCCAACCGATCCGATCACAGGCAAGAAGATGACTTATTTTGGCAATACCCTGCATGCCGGGGATAGCAGGATTGTAGATCAGAATGGAGATTACAATATCGACCTGAATGATAAGGTTAATACCGGAAAATCTCCCGCTCCAAAAGTTACCGGCGGCTTTACGAATACATTTTCCTACAAAGGGTTAAGCCTGACGGTGTTTGTAAATTACTCCTTTGGCAATTACCTGATCAACGGTACAGTATCTGATGCTTTGAACGGCTCTTCCAGTTACACTTCATGGGGAGCCATGGCGGGGCCTGCCGGGACATTGAGTTCACTTCTAAATCGCTTCTGGTCAAAACCCGGGGATCAAACAACCTATCCAAGAGAGGTCTATTCGGCCATTGTCGCTAATAATATGGATCCCTGGAATGTGGCCAGAGACTATTTCCTCAGTAATGGCGGTTATATAAAGATCCAACAGATTACCTTGGGTTATCTTCTCCCTGCCCGGATCACCAATAGCCTTCATTTGAGAACGGTTCGTTTCTATGGTTCTGTGAATAATCTTCACACGTTCAAACGGGATAAGGCTCTCGTTGATCCTACGGTATATGATGGAAGTACGGGGTCAAGCAATGTCACCTATCCTACAGGGGTCAAGGTTATTGGAGGACTAAGTGTGGATCTGTAAATTTTCTTTGATAGTATTAAAATAATGAAAATGAAGCCTAAATATAAATATCTTACTTGCTCCTTGCTGTTGAGTACCTTGTTATACGGCACGGCATGTCATAAATTCCTGGATCAGGATCCTATCAGTACACCTACCGATCAGACTTCATGGAAGACCGACGCCGATGCCAATTCCCAGGTGGCAGGCTGTTACTCGTTGATCAGGTCAGCCTTCGATGCATCCTGCAGCTTTTACGCCTATGGAGATCTCCCAACGGACGAATGGAGCGTAATTCAGGAGGGGAATTTTAATGCAATTTACCAGGTAGACTGGGCTATCTCGGAACCTACCAGTAACAGTAGTGTCCCTCAATTCAAATTAAGAGTGTGGACTCCGTTTTATTCTTCCATACAACAAAGCAACAGGTGTCTGCACTTCTTAAATCTGATGTCGGATGCTTCATTTACGGGTAGCAGCGCTTCGGATCAACAGGCGGAGAGAAATAAATATCTGGCGGAAGCAAGGTTCTGCAGAGCCTTCAATTATTTTTATATGGCTCGCGTGTGGGGAGACGTTCCGCTGGATACCTCTTATCAGGCCGATATTTCCGGTGTTACTTCCGATCCGCGTGTTGCCCAGGAAAATGTCCTTCAGTGCGCGATCTCCGACTTGAATTGGGCTAAAAACTGGTTGAATTACAGGGACACCTATTCGACGGATCGGGTAGTGCGTGCGGATAAAGGAACCTGTTTTGCACTGCTGGCGCACATCTATGCCTGGAAAGGATCATACGACAGCTGCCGTATGGCTTGTGACTCCGTTATCCAAAAGGGTGGATATCAATTAGTGGGATTGGACGCATCATCCAGTTATACTGATATCTATAAAGGGAAATCTGTTGAAAGCATATTTGAACTGGCACAGAATTCCTCAACAGAAGCATTGAGTGCTGCAAGCGATGGAAGTATTGCTCACTGGACCTTGGCCGCGCCCTATTTTCCTACTGTGACCGTCCCCCTATGGGAGACCAATGCAACTTTGCTCGCTAAATTATATGGCGATACAACGGACAAGAGGTATAAAAGCACAATTGCCTACGTCACTTCCGGCTCTTCTAATTATTATTTCTGTACAAAGTATAATAATATTTCCTCTGTCGAGGCAAACAGTGTGATCTACTATATATCGCAAAATAATATTAATATATTCCGACTGGCAGATATATATCTCTTGAGAGCCGAAGCTAATGCGGCCAGCCTGACGCCCAATATCCCGGCAGTCCTTTCGGATATAAACGTCATACGGGCTCGCGCCGGGATAAAGAATGTGGTGGCTGATAGCATTCCGAACAGGACGGTGTTGATCGATTCGGTGACGGCAGAACGTGGACGGGAAATGTTTGAGGAAGGAAGCCGGTATTATGACCTTGTTCGCAATACGCGACTCACCGGTGAAATCAGGTTTCCTTATATAAATATAACCGATTTTCAAAACGGAAAATATTATTGGCCGATCGACCCGAGTTTGATGCTTACGAATGCTGGATTACAACAGACTTCTTACTGGAGGCAGCTGCTGGAACAATAAGCATTCTTCACTTTTAATTTTAACAAGATGAAAAATAAAATATATCAGGCAGCAATTTTCAGGTTTTTTTTGGGAGTATTTATCCTCAGCCTGGGACTGGCTTCCTGCAAAAAGGATGATTATCGTAAAGATGGCGGACTGGCAAAGGAAACTACAACCTTGAGTACTTATGATTACCTGGCAGGCAACGCCTATCATTATTTCGATACCTTGTTGCTGATCGTCGACCATTTCAATCTTAAGGACTCGATCAATAAGGCAGGGACCTTCTTTGCGCCAACAGATTATGCAATCAACGCGCTAATGACCACCAATAATGTAACGAGTCTGGATGAGTTGTATAAGCAGATCAATGCCAGATTTATAACACAATATATCTTCGCCAGCACCGAACTTACGCTGGATAACGCAAGCACTACCGCCAGGACCTATGTGGCAGAATCTGGTGATACGGCAGCTCTTGCCAAGGTTGCATCAAGTTACACCGTCGCAAACAGTTCCCTGACTTATTACACGCTGGAATATATAAAGATTAACGGTATGTTA